>DASXMJ010000150.1 GCA_036495685.1 Candidatus Binataceae bacterium
AACTGGCTGACCTATCGCGACCGGCCGGTGCCGGATGCGAAAATCGCGATCTATCCGTTCAAGCGCCTGTTCCAGGTCAATGGCACCAGCACCAACGTCCAGACGGGCCTTTCCAGCTTCTGTGACCTGCCGACACCAAATGCACCCGAGCGTGAATGCTGGTACATCAACATGGGCTCGGTGAGCAAGGCGGACTTCACCACAGGGGCGATGGTAGAGAACACCGGCGGCCGCTGAGCGGCGCTCTTAAGCCAGTTCAGAACCGGGCGGCTTGCAGTTGCGGGCCGCCCGCTTCGCTATTTTCTGGTAAACCTCGGCCCGCGCAGAAAGTTTGGTGCCGACTACCAGCCTACCGGGCGGTAGGCATTCAGGCAGGGCGGTTCGCCGGCCAGTTGAATTGTGGGGGGGCGCTTCAACTCCATCACGATCGAGGCGAATGTCATGGTGCTGGTCGCATCGTCTGGCGAAGGACGAACCGAGATAGAATGCGGTCCTTCGGGGGAAGACAGAGCGGCCTTGACCTCCTCAAGGGCGGGCGTCTTAGCAGCCATCAAATTGCACAGCCTTTCGTAGCGGCCTCGCGAATCTGCTTCGGCCCTCCTAAGCCGCTCGTTGGGTGCAGCCGCAAGCGGATGATTGGTATGCACGAAGACGGGAGAGTCCTTCCAGGGAACACTACTTACCAGGGTCGCCGACGCCTCGAAGCTCGCGAATCCTCCTGGGTCGCCGATGAGATAGTGCTGACCTGACGCGTGCCGCGGCTGGCAGATCCATTTCGCGGCCGCAGCCAGATCAGGTTGCTCCACTATCTCGCGCATTACGCACGCGACCGGCAGGCCATCGGCGGCGCTCGATAGCTGCCACAGCGTGTTCACCGCAACGCCGACCCCCGCTTCGTTCGCTCCGCAAAGCCCGATCATTCCGCAGATCGTCATGACCGTGGTGCGCGGTCCGCCGTTTCTGGCCGTGCTGATAACCGCCTGACCGCCGTCTAGGTAGGCGCGCAGGTCCATATTCTGGGCGAGAATTGGAGCTTGGCCCTCGCGTCCGCGGATTGCGATGATACTGCAGTGATTGGCCTCCGCGGAGGGCCGGCGGTAGTGCCTCGCCCCGAACCACCATTCCTCGTCCATGAATTGAAACGCTAAGGTCTCCGGCAAGGATCGTCCGCTGCCTTCGGCGATACCCTCGATTTCTTCCAGCAGCGCCGGGGTCCAGTATCGCATCGCGGCCACAAACCGGGTTTGCGCGAGAAACGCCTCGATGAAGGAATCGGGATGGACGCCAAAGCGTTGGGTCAGGCTTTCGCGCCAGCGGTGGCGGACATCGCTTATGGATTTTCGCAAGGTTTCGCCGTGCTGGCATCCTTGCGCTCGGGGCGGGCCACAGAGACGCAGGAATGGAAGCGAAGACGCGGACACTGGATCGAGGATACTCCGCTGATGAAATGATTGAAAATTGAGCACGAGCCACCGGTCGCCGGCACCGGCCGAGGCCTGCGGTGAGTCCGACATTCGGCTCCGACCCGATTGCTCCGGCTGGTACGTCGACGGCCAGCTGCGCTAGAAATCGCCTAGAGCCCATCAAGCTCGGAGGTGCTGACCCATGGCAGCAACACCAATCAAGGTAATCTCCGCTGACTCTCACATGACCGAACCCGCGGATCTCTGGACCGAGAGGCTGGACCAGAAATTTCGCGATCGTGCGCCGCGCATCATCAGGAGCGAAAACCGCGGCACGTTTATTTTTGTGGCGCCCGATATTCCAGCCTTTCCGGTCGCGGGCGGATTTGCGGCCGGCCGCAGCGGCGAAGAGCTCCGCGAATTCATGAAGCGCGCAAATAAGGACGAAGGCTACAAGGCGGCGCGCCCAAGTGGTTGGGACCCTGCCGAGCGCATCAAGGACCAGGACGTCGATGGCGTGCAGGCCGAGATCCTGTACACCACGCTGGGCATGCCCCTGTTTGGACTCCATGATGCCGACCTGCAGCGTGAGTGTTTTCGGGTTTACAACGATTGGGTCGCGGACTTTGCTTCCTACGATCCGCGCCGTCTGCACGCGATTGCACTGATCTCGCTCGAAGATATCAACGAAGGCGCCAAGGAGCTCGAACGCGCGAAAAAGATTGGGCTCAAGGGGGCAATGATCTGGGGTTCGCCTCCGGCAGAAAGCCCCTACTGGCATAAATCCTACGATCCGTTCTGGCAGGTCGCAGAGGACTTGCAGATGCCGCTGTCGCTGCACGTCATCACCGGCAAGCGACCGCCGCGCTCCAAAGAGGAACAGCAGAAGGCCAAGACACGCGAGCCGTCGTTCATTCGCGGCTACATGAATATCCTGCACGAGGTGCAGCGTTCGCTAACCGATATAATCTGCGGGGGCGTGTTGATGCGCTTTCCGCGTTTGAAGATCGTATCCGCGGAGAATGACAGCGGATGGTTGCCACACTACATGTACCGGCTCGACCACGCATTCGAGAAGTTCGGCGCGATGATGGAAGAGCCGCTCGATATGACGCCGGGCGAGTACGTACGCCGCAATGTGTGGGCGACCTTCCAGGACGATCCGGTCGGCCCGATGCTGGTGCAGTTCTTCGGCGAGGACAACTTCATGTGGGCCTCGGACTTTCCACATACCGACTCGACGTGGCCCCACTCACAAGACGTGATTGCGCGCGACTTCAAACATGTTCCGGAAGCGGTGAAACGCAAGATCGTCTGTGAAAACGCGGCGCGTTTGTATCAGATCGATCTGAACTAGGGTCAAAAGCATAAGTCCGCAGATCGCGCGGATCTCACAGTTGGATTTCGGAATGCTGTGAAAATCTGCGCGCTCTGCGGATGGGATCTTAGTTGGCCGCGCCGGTAAAATGCACCGCCGTACCGGTGCATTCGAAGTAGCCGCCCTCCGTGTACGGTTCGGAGACCGCCGACGCATCGTCGGCCACGAAGTAGATCGTGGTCCCTACAACCGCATCGACGTGGTCGCCATACTTGCGATAGGCGGCGGCCCGCAGGCCATCGCCGTGAACCACCTGGCCGCTGGTGGAGTTTGGTGTGTTGAAACAGTAACCCTGCACCGAGCCGAGCTTTGAGTACTGGGGATGGCCCTTCACCGTGTCCTTCGACACCACCTGGATCTTTTTAATTGCAGCACTGAGCGCATCCTGCTGTTCGTGGAGTTGAGTTACATCCTGATCGAGATGTTGTTCTTCGGCGCAGCCGCCGAACACGATCGCAATCGCCAGCGCCAAGAGAAATCGCTTCATAACAACTCTACCCCGCTCTGTTTTCCGTATGTGACGGGCGCGAGCGGGGCAAGAGCGAGCGAAAGTTGCGGACGCTGGTCGACGTCTTAGTCGGCTCTGGCGAAATTGGGTTTGCGCTTCTCCACGAAAGCTTTCACCGCTTCCTGATGGTCTTTGGTGTTGAAGGTCATCATCTCGTAGGCGAGCGACGCGTCGAGGATAAGGTTAGCCTGCTGCTTGAGCCATTTGTTAACCGCCAACTTACTCCAGCGAATTGCCCACGTGGGTCCGTCGGCAAGCTCCCGCGCCAGCTCGCGTGCCTTGGTCATCACATCGTCCGGTCCGACCGCGTAGTTGACCATCCCGATTCGTCCCGCTTCGGCGCCACTGATGAAATTTCCGCGCATCA
>DASXMJ010000151.1 GCA_036495685.1 Candidatus Binataceae bacterium
GCTCAGGCCTGGTGATGCTGTTGTTGAGCGGTTCCGGCGACAACGCGCACGTATTCGATTATTTTGCATTTCAGTTTACCAATTTCTTCCATGTGATCGCGATTACCCGCCGCGGATGGCTGCCATCGAGCCAGTCAAAAAACGGTTACGATGTCGATACGAGGGCAGCCGACGATATCAAGGTCCTCGATGCCTTGGGTATCAAGAGGGCAGTCTTCGTCGGGCATTCTATAGCCGGTTCGGAATTAAGCAAGATCGCAGTAAAATATCCAAGCTATGTAGATAGATTAGTCTATCTAGACGCTTCTGACCTGTCGCAGAGGTACACATTCCCCGATATACCTGATCCGTTTTCTCTGCTTACTGACCCGGACGCTAAATCTGTATTTACTCTCCAGGCAGCCTATGCACGGCTTCTGGCGACACGCGAACCAATCCCGGCAATTTGTCTGTCCTTTGACTTTGACAAAGATCGAATGGTTACGGGTACCTCGACACCACAATTCATCTATGATCAACTTAATCGGGGTGTGCGTGATCCGGTGAATCCGCCAACGAATTGGGCGGATATCAAGGCGTCGAGGCTTGGTATTTTTGCTCCACCGACTATCGAGAGCAAGCTGCCCTATTACTGGTATCTGAGTCCTGCCGAGAAGGCGATGTTTGATGAACGGTTTCCGCGCTATCTTCAGTGGTTCAGAGATGTAGTCGATAAATTTGGAGAGAAACATCTAGGAACCCCTACGCCTGAAGTATATTTACTGCCTGGCGCTTCACACTATGTGTATATTAACAACGAGGCGGAGGTCGTCCGGCAGATGCGGATCTTCCTAGGGATATCTGGAGACCGATAAGCAAATATCCTTTATGTGCAGACTCTAGACTTCCGACCATAATAAGAGAGCCGGTGAGCATCCACACTGAACTCGGTTTCAAACTTGAGATTTCGCGGTTTAAAGACTCCTTAACATCGTTGCGCTGTTGTCTTATTGGAAGCAGAAAAGGTGCCGGGGTCATCTGCCGCTGTAATGGCTATAGGACAGGCGTAAGGCCGTAGTCACGATTTCCGAAAAGACAGCCACCGAAGACGTTCAGATTCGCAAGGCGAACGCTGAGGACGCCGCGGGCATCTAAGGTCGCGGAGGTTCTGGATTATTAGGACCCATATTCAGAAATCCAAGCCGCGCTTGATAGCCATCGCGAAGAAGCTGGGGTTCGTGGTTGAGGAAAATCCGAAGAGTCCCTCGACCCTAGACGGGTTTTGCAAAGCGGGAAATTTTGTACTGTCCGCAATTAAATCGTCTGTTCGGTTCACATTGAATGTTCCGATGACTCTAGTTCCGCTTTACCCGCTTGCGCGGAATTGCCAAGAGTAGTGGACGGGGCGTCGCTCGTCGAGCGGCACTCCCACTCCGCGAAAACAAGCCTGCCTCAACCTTGTTTATGCGAGTGCTGTCGCTAAGATTGTTTCAGTGAATCAGCTCCAGCGTGGCCAGAGTGACCGGCCCCCATCGGTGGATTCACCGTCCGTGGTCCGTGATTCTGAGCTGTTTGTCCCGAGTCGTGGCGTTCCTGCTCCGGTCACGCGCGGACAAACGGGCGAGTTCGACTGCAGCCGGATTCGGCCATTGCTACAACTTAAGCGACCAGACTCGAGGCCTTCATCCGCGCGAGATAGCCCGGGACGTTAAGCTGGTACCGCGATAGCGACACGGGAAAGAAAACCAGCGCGCGGACTTCGATGCTCTCACGCGCCTGCGCCGGAGCCGCCATCGCGGGCAGATCGAATGCGGAATGTGCAGTGACCCGAGCCTGGGTATCTTTGTTTGAGTCGAAGCACTTGAAGAGCAGTACCTCGCTCGTGGTCATCGCGGAAAAATAGTACCAACTGTGGTCGGGGTTGAAGTTGAATAGATAGACTTCGTGTTTGACTCCTGCTTCGGTGGGTATGAGGTCTGCGGCCGCGATACTCTCCGCATCACAGACGGCCAGCGGTGTATCGAGCACAGGGCCCCTGATCGGCCGCCATACATTGATCACAGCATAGCGCTCTTTCAGCAACTCTTCGGCTTCCTGAGGCAGATACAATCGCACGCGTTCCGGAGCTGACTTCTCGGTGTAGTCATCGTGCACCACTTTGACAGGCTGGCGCACACCTTTCACAGCGCGCTCGGCCCTCGAGGCAGATCGCACGTCATGTTCGAACGCGACCGCTCTCACTGCCCCAGTGGTCTCCTTGAGGAGTTGTTCGACCTCCGGGTAGTAGACCTCACGCACTTCCTTCTCGTCGAAAAAATTTGTGACCGCGGTTTTGTAGCGACGTAAGATAAATCCCTGCTGTTCCAAGGACAGCTGATCGAGGACGGCACGGGCGTCGTGAATAAGCACCGACTTCCGACCCGCGTCCGAAGCCGTGGCGTAATTGAGGTGAGCCTCGACGTGGTCGAGCTTCTTGGTGACGATGCCCATAGTTTCACAGACAGCTCGGATTTCCTTATGGATTTTCGAAATCCGACTCGGAATATAAGATCAAATGGCTTTCCTCGCCAAGACTTGGTCTGATTCTGTTCCGTGCCGTTGTCAGTAGTGCGCCGCAACACTGCTTCGCGCGCCAGACGCATGAGATCGCATCGAGGCTGTCGCCGCGCGGGATCGGCTTGCCGCGGCTTTCCACTCCGCCATTGTCGTGTTCTTGGCCGACCCGGGCGAAGTCGGAATCGAACAGATAGTGACTGACCAGCGCGAGGAACGGACCGGTGGTTAGCGCCGTGCTCTAGCGATCTTGCGCACCGTAGGCGCGAGATTTGCGGAGCAAGCGCCCCACTACAACGTTGGCCAATGCAAGATCACTTCATGATCCGCTCCACGTCCGAAAGGCGGCATCTCATCCGGGCGCGCTGGTGAACGTAGGCATTGCCAGAGTTTACAGGGGTCGGCGATTGACAGCGAGGCATCGCGCGTTTGCCGCAAGCGCGACAGGGAACCAGCTTCCTCTTTCCAGCGTCAAAAGTGCAATACCGACGCGGATTGCAAGCCGTTTGGTCTGAATGCGGCCTGCTGGATTACCGACAATACGTTCACCGGAGTGGATCATACCTGTCAATTGCGAGCGTTCTACGCCAATGCACCCGCCGCTTGTCCACAACCCAGTGTACGTTCCCCTACGGTTACACCAACTCGCTCACGGGCAAGCAGATTTTCTCTACGCAACCGCCGGCCGGGTTGTGTTCTCAGGTCGCCATCAACGGTGACAACCCGTCGCAGATATGTGCTGGCGACGACACCCTCCACCAGGTGCTCAACAAGGTTTACACACGGCCCAACGATCTGCAGGTCTACGGCGGCGATGCGCCGCTCTACCGGATAGTGTTCGCCCCCAGCGGAGGTAACTCTCCAATCACTCCTGCGGGTCCGATTCCGGTGTGCAAGGACTTGCCCGGGATTTACGGATTCAGTAACAACTACCACGGGCCGGACGCCTGTACGCCGGGGAACCCCTGCGGTGGCTGCGACATCGATGTGAACCAGAAGAAGGGGATATTTGCAATCGCCAGACCCACCCCGGACAATTGGAGCTGCAACCTCGCACCTGAAGGCGCCGGTGCCAGCGGTGTCATCTGCAGGTGGAATGCGACCGAGCCAACCGCAACACCGAGCGGCACCCCAACGGCGACCGGAAGTCCAACGCCTACCGGAAGTCCGACATCGACGCCAACCGGCTCGGCAACCATATTCTCGGGCACTAATGTCGTTCTGAAGGGAAAGGCGGGCGACACGGTCAGCACTGTCTTCCACGCAATGAACAATACGGGCCAATCTGAGATGATCAGCGCGATCACGGTAACGCTGACCAAGGTCAAGATTCTCTCGGCGTTGAGTCTCAGCGTAAATGGTCAGGCGGGAACCGGAAATCCGTCACCGCCGGAGGTCGGAAATGAGTTTACATTCTCGCCTGCGATTCCGCTGGCGAGCGGAGCTTCGCTGACCTTTACTCTCAAGGCGACGATCGGGTCCAACACCGCCTCGATCTTTCCGTCGATACTCTCTGGCGGGATCGCGTATGCGTCGGATGGTCCAAGCAGCGGTGCCCCGAGTAGTTCGACCCGTACTCCCTGGACGGTGCTGACGGTCATGATGCTGATGGCCGCAGTGGCTGTGGCGTCGGTGAACCCGAGGCGACGGCTGACAATCGCGCTAGGAGCAATAGTTCTCGCGGCCGCGATCGGCGAATGCGGCGGCAGCAGCAACGGTGGGTCGAGTTCCGGCCCGTCCTCGGGGGTTCAGGTCGTGGCCGCCCAAACTATGGGACCTTATATGGGTCTGCCGCTTAAGATCGCCACCGTGCACAGGACCAAATGATTCCTCCTGATTACGTCATTCTCAACGGTAGGTAGTGGATCTGCTCAAAAGGCACGTACATTGGTCGCCTCGGAGAGCACGAGCATACACGCTCTTTGACACCTGAGGGCAAGCCGACGACTAACTCGCAGTGACCAAAGCCGGGTCGCCGGAGCAGGCCGCAGGCTACCGCGAGTGATGCGTTGGCGGTTGGCTCCTTTGGGATCGCTCGAATCCGGCTTTTGAGAGACATCCTGCGGCGGTTTTTCGGTAGCGATTCCAGCCAGCCTCGGAAGTCTTTTGTTCGCACCATGTGCTCGATTTCAGGTTGTTTGTTTGGAATCGTCACTACTTGCGGGACCCGACCAGAGTCCTTAGTCGACTCATTTCCAATGTTTATGATACTGGCCCGCAGTTTCTTGCGCAGACGGCACTTTCGGCGTACTTTGTAGCGTAATCATACGCACAATATCGCATTGACGGCGCGCGGAGGAAAAGGCTGGACGCGCTCGCTTCGGGAGAGTCGTCGCCCTTTTCGATCCCGGCCTCGCGCGAGCGATCGAAACGAGGAACGGCCGATGGTTCCGGTCCGCTACAACTTCCGCAGCGTTATCGAACGACGCGCCACGTCGCTGATGACGGTGCTGGGCGTGGCGCTGGTCGCGATGATGTTCATCATCGTATTCGGCTTCATCGCTGGGCTTAATCAGTCGCTGCACAACGCCGGACAGGACCGGAACTGGATCGTGCTCGCCCGCGGAGTGCCGAGCGAGAACGAGAGCTACGTTCCTCATCCGGCGCTCGAGGCCATCAGCACCCTGCCGGAGGTAACGGTAGACGGCGGGCATCACGCGTTGGTTTCGGCGGAAGGCCTGGCAGGAGTGAATGTAAGCCGCACCCGCGGGGCCAAAGAGTTTGCCCTGCTGCGAGGTGTGGACCCGATCGCGCAGGAAGTGCATCCGAATCTCCGCATGGTCCAGGGGCATTGGCCGATCCGCGGCAACGGGGAGTGGGTGGTCGGGCGCAAGGTGTTGGCGCACTATCCCTATCTCACGCCCGGGAGCAGTTTTCACTACGGCCATCGCGACTGGAAAATCGTCGGGGTGTTCGCCGACAACGATAGCGCTCGCGAATCGGAGATCTGGACGGACCGGCAAGACCTTCGCAACGAGCGGCACTGGGACCAGGGCTCGGCTTCCCTACACCTGGTCATAAATCCGGGCACCGCCGAGGAATTCGCACACGCGATAAAGAGCGATGGGCGGTTCACACTCGAGGCTGAAACCGAAGCGGAATACTACGCAGCGCAGGAGAAAGTGGCCGGGCAGTTGCGCGCGCTCGGACTGATCGTGGGGCTCGCGCTGGGAATCGGCGCGACTTTCGGCGGCATGAACACGATGTATACGGCGGTGACGCGCCGTGGACGCGAGATTGGTGTGCTGCGGGTGCTCGGCTTCTCACGCACGAACATTCTGAGCAGCTTCGTGCTGGAAAGCGCCATCCTGGGGATCGCCGGGGGAGTTACCGGCGTGGTGCTCGCCACGGTAATCGCGTGGACGACGGGACTGACCAGCCGCACCATGAGCATCGGCGCGATGTTTTTCTCTTACCAGCCGACGCTCGGCGCGATCGTAGCGGGCGTCGCGGTGGCGGCGATCATCGGCATCGCGGGCGGACTGCCGCCGGCGCTGCGCGCATCGCGGATGGGAATTATCGGCGCGCTGAGGGAGGCGTGACGATGGCGTTCAGACTGCTGATCATCGCGTTCCGCAACATGCGCCGGCAGCCGCGCCGGACGATTCTGACCGCTTTGACCTTCGCGGTGGCGGTCTTTATGTACACCGTGCTGGTCGCAGTGCCTTGGTCGATGGATCGGATCGCGGATGGCGCGTCAAAGGGACTGCGCCTGGTAGTTACCGAGCGCAACAACAATCGCCTGCCGGCGCGCTATTGCGACCAGATCAAGAAGATGCCCCACGTGCTCGGCTGCGCGCCCGAAATAATCTGGGGTGCGGTATATCGCGACCCGAAGGATCCGATAATCACCTACGGCATCACCCAAGACATCGCCACCGTGTCCGACAGCAGCGATTACCAGCTACCGCCGGACAAGGCGCAGCTGATGCAGAAGGATCGGCGCAGCGCGCTGGTCGGTGCGCAATTGATGCGCGAGAAGGGCTGGAAGCTCGGTGAGCCGGTTACGCTGCGCAATCCAGAGGATCCCAGGCTGGCGCTGACCTTCATTCCGATCGTGGAATATCCGACTGAGTATCTTTCGCGGGTGTTTTTCTTCGATCGGCGGATGCTGGATGACGCGGTGAAGAATCTCTATGGCGCCGACATCCAGGACCGTGCGTCATTCATCATGGTGCGGGTCGATCGCGGCGAGAACATGGGCCTGGTCGCTAACGAGATCGACGAGAATTTCCACAACTCGGGTTCCGAAACAGAGACGACCACCGAGACTGACGCGGTTGCGAACGTCGTCACCGCGATCGGCAGCATCCGAACTATCATTTATAGTCTGTGCACAGTGGTGCTGCTGACGGTGTTGCTCATCGCCGCGAACTCGATGGCAATGATGGTGAGGGACCGGATTGGCGAAGTCGCGGTCATGCGCGCGCTCGGTTTTACTCAGACGCACGTGGCCCTACTCCTGTTTACGGAGGCGGTGTTGATCGGACTCGCTGGCGCGTGCATCGGCGCGGCACTGGCTCTTTGGTATTTCAGGGGCGGAGTCACGCTGGGCGAGATAACCGGGATGATGGGTTACATAGAGGTTCGTCGAGAGACTGCGGTGGCGGCGATCGCGAGTGCTGTATTGGTGAGTTTCGCGAGCGCGATAGCGCCAGTGCTTCGCGCAACGCGGGTGGTTCCGGCGATGGCGTTCCGGCAGGTGGTGTGAGGTTTTGGGGGATCACCGGCGGCTGTGCTGCGCCCAATAGTCTAACTCTTAACCTCTTTCCTGGAGGAAAGGGGAACCTGACAGATTTTCTCTAGAAGAATCTTTGGCGCCGGCATCCCTGGATCGCCCCCCCAGCCCTCCGGCGGGACCTGGTCGCCAGTTCGCCGCACTCAGGCGAGCGCTCGGCGTTTGCACGCGGCCAACTCGACCGACTCGCAGGAGGAGAAACTCCAGCATCTAGGTTGGCTACCACTATGAGCGGCTTTCCTAGACAATCTGCCCAGAGGCACATCAATAATGACTCAAGAGGATGGCCTAAAGTATCTGCGCGTGGTCCTGGTTCTGGTCGGAATCATATTTCTGGCCGGAATCTATCCCTTCATGATCATCTGGCCTTCAGGCTGGGCGTGGCATACGGGACACTCGGACTACCCCATGATGATAGTCGGCATTTACGCAACGCTTGGCGTCTTTCTCATTCTCGCCGCGCGCGATCCTCTCGCCCATTTGAGTCTGATCTGGTTCACAGTCTGGTCGAGCCTCGTCCATGGCGGAATCATGGCTCTTCAGTCGTTCGAAGGCCCCGAGAATCACGGCCACCTCCTCGGTGACGTTCCGGCGCTGCTGATCGTGGCGCTGGTGCTGGCGATTCTCACGCCGCGGGGAGAACGCGCGCGCACGCTACGCCATGCTGCCGTGCACTAAGGACAAATAGTGCGAGGACACTTGCGACAGTACCTATTTCATGGAACCTCGTCGTAACCAGTGGCGTCGTCCTTCAACGATCTGATTGCTCGGCGTTTGCATTGCGAGTCGCTCTCCATCCGACCTTCTCGACCTGGTGCTCACGGTCGGCGCGCAGGTATTTCTCCGAAGCGGAGCCAATGGAAGCTTGCGAAACCGCCCCAGAGGTGACATCGCATCCAATCTCTACGGGTTGAACTTTTCGTCCGCAAACAGTGCGAGCGTTCATTTTCAGTCCGCTTTCATGGCGGGTTCTCCATAGCCAACGCTCATTTATTGAGCGGATAAAGCGATCGTCTTGCTCGCAGTCCGCTTGGCGTACGCCAACCGACGCTGCGGCGGACCCTTTTTGACAGATCGCGGCAGTTCAGGATTTCGTGCTCGATTTGCTCCCGAGAGAGATTGCTCTGGTCGCCCCGACTTTACGAGTCGTGGCAGCCGCAACCGGCCACGGCAGCGAACCTTCACCATCATCGCTACCAGGGCGAATCGGCTGATCGTACGCGTTCACGATCGAATGCCGATGATTCTCGATGAAGCAGCTGCGGAAAACTGGATGAATGCTGGGGAACGAGATCTTCCGCCACTTAAATCGCTAATGGCGCCGGCTCCGGACGACAATCTCCAGATGTCGCTGAAAAATGTGATCTTATTTTTGACTGTTTCTCGCAACCGGTGAAAATCGGTCGAAGGAGTGATTCCAAATGCGCTTCGCTCCGCGTACTCGGTAAGTTCTTCAAAACCAAGGACTGCCTGGAAAAACGTAAATCGCAACACATGGCTGAAACAGAGCTCACGGAAGTGAAACGAGAAGGCCTACACCTGAACAATATAGTGTCTATTACGCTTATCAGAACCTGTGGAGCCGTGTCAGAAATTCTTTTCATACGTAAAGCCGAGCGCGCTTAAGATGAGCCTTTTGGTGCGATCCGAATCTGGCACTGATGATGCTTGCTGGTAGGAATCAGGAGGTGGTTCGCATGGGACTCAAAAGAAAGCTGCTTGTGAGTTTGTTAGGCGGCGCAATGCTCGCGCTGCCAATGACAGCGCCGGTATTTGCGGAACCGTCTTACAGTACAAATTCCGGTTACATCCAACCGGTCGATTGGTGGTGGGATCATTATCAAAACGACCGCGACGGATACGCCAATCATGGTTGGCACAAGGGAGACTACGAGTATGGCGGCCAGCGGTACGCCTGCGACCGCGCACGCGACCTCCAGACACAGGTGTGGAACGATCGGAGAAGGGGGCATCCTGGTGCGGCTAAAGATGTAGAGGATGAAGCTGCCGCCGCTCGAGCGCATTGCTACAACCGATAGTGATGGTCTTCTTATGATGGTCGAGCGCCTCGCCTCAAGCGCGTGGCGCTCGCCTTTCTCTACGCTAGATTCGAACCCGAATTAGGCGTCTCCAGCGGCTCGTGTCGGGCGAGGATTGAAATCCGCCGCGCGGCGCAGGCCTCATGCTCTTGGCGCGCACCGCGGAGAATTGCTTTGTCAATCCGCGAGGAGAAGCGCCGATCAACCACTCCCGCTTCAGCGTCAGCGACAGTGAATTCGACAGAGTCGCAGATGTGGCGGTTCCCTGTAGGTTTCCCCGCTTGTGGTCCGCAAAATCATCCGTGTGGCAAAGCTTTGGCGTAACTGTTTTCGGATCAGGGTTAAGTCCGAATCACACGCTGGACTTGTGCGCTATACAAAGCGGGACATGATCTTTTCGCCGAGCATCCGCATGTAGTGGAATTGGCGTTCCAGGCTTCCGCCCTCAGCGTTGAGCCACAGCTTAGTCGCTCCGGCATCTGCGATATCTTCGATGCGGGCAATCCATGCCTCGGGATTGCCCGCCAGCGCGAATCGTTTAAGCGCATAGTCCGTGAGACCGAGGTCTTCCATTCGTCTAGGGTTGGCGCCCTCGGACACGACGTGCTCGTACAACACGTAGCCATCGACGTATTTCTGAAGTCGTGGTTTCAGGTCTTCCGGCACCAGCTTGCCTTCGAGGGTGGAGCGCATTGAGTGATTCAGGATCGAGGATACGGAAGCCATGACGTTTTTGATCGCGATTTCCTGATCCTCGTGCAGAGAGGTTCTAGTGGTGAACCAGATATCGACGTCGGCTGGACTGCGTCCTGCCTCCAGTGCACCAGCATGAATTCTCGCAACCGTGTCAGAGATCACCTCAGGCAGTAAACCGGTCCCTGCGGTCACGCCGTCGCCGATTCTACCGCCGAGGTGCAACATCTTCGGTCCTTCCGCGCATACCGAAATCGGAATCTGTTTGCGAACCACTCTCGATGTCCATCGCACGCGTTGCGGGCGCTTTTGGTAAGTGGCTTCACCGGTGGCGAGCAGCGAGCGCACGCACTGGACGTAATCCTCGATTCGGGCCCGTGTGGCGATTTTGTAGCCAATATTAAGAACGGCGCTATCCCCACTGGCAATATCCATGAAGGTTCTTCCGTCCGTAAGGCTGTCGATGGTCGCGAGAAAAGACGCCATCACCTGCGGTTCGCGGGTCAGGGGATTGGTTGGCCGCAGACCAACCCTTGCTTGTGTCGATGCCATCGCCAACAGCGCAGCTCTGATATACGCATCGTCACCAATGAAGGCAGAATCGTAAGTACCAATCGCTTCGGCGCCGTAGTTTTCAGCCATTTTCACGAGGTCGGCGACCTTCCCGAGTTCCTCGCGGCGGAGAAACAATCCAGGAGCGAGGTGAATACCAAATGAGAGTTTCATGTGAGCTTCGGCTTGGAGTCTTTCAATCAGGCCATACCACGATCAGCCCAGAAAAGGTGATAGTGCACGCCAGAACTCCGTCGGCTTTTCCAGATGTGGAAAATGGCCGCAGCGATCGATCACTGCCAACTCCGCGCCGTGGACTGCTTTGCGATACAACTCGCCACATTCGAGTGGCACGATACGATCCTCGCGGCCCCAGATAACCAGCGTTGGAATGTTGCGCAGACGCTCGAGCAACGGCGGTAGAGTGGGATCGTGCATGTATGGCTTCCAGCAAAAGCGCGTGGCCGCTTCACGATTGATCACGTGCACCTCGCGCGCTTCCGGTGTCGGTTTGCTACCGAACAAAAGATCATAGTCGGAGACCTCTTTCACGTCGAAGAACGACAGCCGGCGGGTAGCTTCGCTGCCGTGCAGGAAGATGTCGAGTATCTCACCTTCGTTCGGTCGCACCCCGGCGGCGTCGATTAACAACAGCCGCGCGACAATGTTCGGCGACATTACGGCCATTTCCGCAGCGAGCCAGCCTCCGATGAAATGACCCGCCAGGATAGCCTTCGAGAGCCTCAGCTCCTGAAAGATCCACAGGTAGAAACGCGAAAGATCAACAAACGACTCCAGCCACGAGGGCCGCTCCGAGCCGGCAAAACCTGGATGAGTGGGAACGTAGACAGTAAAGCTGCGCGCAAGCTCATCGTGCACGCGCAGCCATCCGAGATTGCCTTCGCTGCCGTGCAACCAGACCATCGGTGCGCCTGAACCACCTATGAAGTATTCGATGCGGGCACCGCCCACTGTCACGTATTTTCGCTCGAAGGCCATCTGCACCGACGACTACTTTTTACGGCGCCTGTTCGAATGGTCCTGGCAGTCCCAGTTCCTTACCGATCTCCCGGATCGCAGGCAGTACCTCTTCCTTCATCAGCTGCAAGCATCGCATCGTGTCCTTATGAGCGATGGTCCCATCGTTGCTCCAAACACCGAGGATACCCGGCCGAAATACCTCGAGCCCCTGCCGGATCTTCTTGATGACCGTCTTGGGACTACCGACCACGACGCGATTGCTTTCGACAACCGCGTCCCATCCTGCGGAATCGACGCCGCCGTAGAGTGGGTCAGGACGCAGGGCATGTTTGTATTGCTCCAGCAGCCGCTTCGAACCTTCTCGTGAGTTGTAACCGGCCGGTGCCATAAAGTCGCCGGGCAGCGGGACGCGGCCTACACCCGCGTTGCCGGTGAGAAATCCTTTCCCGACCTCGAGCGCCTTTTCGTCGGTGTCCTGGACGTGGATGCGCCACAGGTATCCGAAATTCTGCGGTCCCGGCCGATACCCGCATTCCGCAGCGGCCTTGCCGTAGAGGTCGGTCATTGACACCGTCACTTGAGCATCGGTTTCGAGATAGATGTAGGGATAGTGATGCCGCGCGCACCATTCGAGTGTTTCGGGACTGCCCACGCCCGGGATCCAGATTGGTGGATGCGGCTTTTGAAGCGGGATTTCGAACGGATTCACGACTCGAAACTGGTAATGCTTGCCTTCCCACCGAAAAGGTCCGGGAGTCGTCCAGGTCTTGATAATTAGATCGTGTGCCTCTTCAAATCGCTCGCGATTGTGGACGGGATTAGTGTTGGTCGCCCAGCTTTCGATACCGGTGCCGCGGACGAATCCCGACACTAGTCTGCCGCGCGAAATCATGTCTATTTCGGCCAGCTCCTCGGCCAGTCGGATGGGATTGTCGAAGATAGGGAGGGGATTCCCGAGCAGGACGATCTTTGGCTTCTTAGTGATACGCGCAAGGATCGCCGCTTCCAGGTTCATGGTCGCCCCCATGCACGTGGGTGTGTTGTGATGCTCATTGAGCATCAGGCCATCGAATCCTGCTTCCTCGGAGAGCTCATACTCGTCCAGATATTCATTATACAGCTCCGCGCCAAGAACCGGATCGAAATGACTATTCGGAAAGGTCAGCCGGACCGAACTGCGAAAGCTGCGCCGAACGTCGTCTTCTGTATAGGCGACATAGGGGCGTTCCGTGAACCGCATTATGAACATGATAAAATGCGCTACTAACGCAAAGCTTAGCCGAGTGCGAGGTTATAAAGCTGATTCGCATTGTCGAAGGTGATTTTCCGCCTGACATGCGTGGGCACATCGGCAAAGTTATCGGCAATGGTCTTTATGGAATTGGGAAAGGTCGAGTCAGCGTGAGGAAAGTCCGAAGCCCACATGTAGTTCTCTTCGCCGAAGAATTTCCAGGTCGCCGGTCCCAGCGGATCGTCCTGAAAGGTCGCCCATACGTTGCGCTTCACATACTCGCTCGGTTGGTGAGGCAACCTGGGGCGACCCATCTTCGAGTAGACGTGGTCGAGGCGATTGACCCAGTTGGGTATCCATCCGACATCATTCTCGGCCGAAACGATCTTCAATTTGGGAAATCGTTCGAACACGCCGCCGTAGATCAACCTCGTCATGCACTGCTCAACTACGTGGATGCAATGGATCTGCAGGTCGGCGGGACTCGGCATGAACGGTGTGAGCGACATTCCGGAGACCAGCGGCTTATGCAGTGAGATTGGCATGCCTAGTTCTGCTGCGGCGCGCCACAGCGGATCGAAACGCTCATCGCTGTAGGGAATCTCGATGGTGTTGCTCGCGAGCACCAGGATGCCTTTAAGGCCTTTCTTCGCGCATCGCTCGATTTCCGAGACGTCCGGCAAAGCGCGCAGTGAACACAGTCCGATGCCCGCCAAACGGTTTTTCGAATGCGAGCAGAACTCCGCGAGCCAATCGTTATAGACGCGCATGCAAGCCTGCTGCAGTTCGACGTCCGTCATGCTGAGCAGTGCTATGCCGAGACTGGCGTAGAGCACCTCGGCCGAGACACCATCGATGTCTTGGTCCTTGAGCCGCTCGAGGGGATCCCATCCGCTCGGCCGCGCTGCCTCGTAGCCCTTCCGCATATGTTCGCGTAACGCCTCGCCGCTCCGTCCCGCGGCGAATACCCCTGCAACAACGAGCGGAGGAAAGCCCGAACCGACGAAAACATAGGGAGCACCCGTCACTGCGGAGCCTGAGCTGTCCTTCTTGATCACGCGCGGCGCGTTGTCGCGGTATTTCCGATCGAGCCGCGTTACCCATAAATCGCCGGGCTCGGTCATGTGCGAATCGGCGGAGATTACTCGCATGTCTGTCATGTCTTTCTCCTAGCGCCGCGCCGTGGCTGGTCCCGAACGCAGGACTCGGCCCGGCAGCGCTCCCGTATGTCGTCCACGGTCGTAGAGGACCTTGCCGTTAACGATGGTGTATTCGATCCCTTCGGCCTGCGTTACCAACCGCCGACCTCCGCCGGGAAAGTCGCTGCGGACCTCAGGACGCTCGGGCGATCCGATGCGATCGAAGTCGAAAATCGTGATATCGGCCGCGAGCCCGGGACGTAGTTCGCCGCGATCGCTCATCCCGAAGAATCGGGCGGGTTCGGAGGTGATGCGTTTGACGGCATGCTCGAGCGTGAGCGCCTGTTTGCGGCGCACGAAATTGCCAATGAGATAAGTCGGATAGCCGGCGTTACACAACATGTCGACGTGCGCGCCGCCATCGGAGATTCCGATCATCGTGCGCGGATCGCTGAACTTGCGCGCGACACGCTCCTCGTTGATATCGAGCACCGGCATCATGAAGGTGAGACTCAGTTCGTCCTCGATTGAAAGATCGAAGAATATATCGAGGGGATCGGCATTGCGCTCGCGTGCGATCTCAGCGACGCTCTTCCATTCCAACGCCTTGAGCGCTGGCTTGGAGGCCTCCTTGATCTTCGCGCGATCCCAGATATCTCGCAGCACCGTGCGTCGACCGAGTTCGGCACTGAAGGTGCGGCGAAACTCCGCGCCTGCGTAAAACTGTTTGAGTTCGTCGACCGACCTATCGCCGAAAGCAGGTTTGATCGAGTTCATGCTGCCGAACAGGAACGGATTGCGTAGATTGAACTCGATAATCAACGGGCGCGCAGCAACCTGAGGGCGACATCCGCGCTCGAGCAGGGGAGCGGCTTTGGTCAAAGTCTCGCTCCACGCATCCGGCGCATCGTCGCGATCACGCAGATTGAGCCAGGTCACGGGACGTTCGCTCGCGTGCGACAGCAAATCGAGCAGCGTGTACTCCTGGTCCGAGAGGCCGCTCGGCTGACGGGTCAGCGCGATCTCGACCACGCCGTGGCCGGCTTCGCGCAGAACGCCTGCGTAGCTTCGAAGCTCGTCATGGCTCGCCAGGCGGCACGCGAGCGGTTGCCCTTTATATCCGACGTGCTGAGGCATTACGGTCAGCGAAAATCCGAAGGCTCCCGCAGCCATCGTCTCGCGCAGCAAAGTACAGATCTGGACAGTCTCTGCCTCGGTCGAAGCACGCGTCATCGCCTCCTCGCCCATCGCGAAGTGGCGGAAGGGTGAGAGCGCGGCGAGAAAGCCGACGTTGATACCGAGACCGCGCCGCTGCGCCGCATCCATGTATTGCGGGAAAGTCTCCCAATCCCAGGTGATTCCTTTATTGAGGACGTCGTATGGAATCGCCTCAACGTGAACCAGATTCCACGTCGCGACCTCGCGTTCGGCCGGTTTGCAGGGCGCCAGTCCGACCCCGCAATTGCCCATGACCACTGTGGTAACGCCGTGCCACGAGGAGCAGGTGATTAGAGGGTCCCAGCAAATCTGCGCATCGTAATGTGTGTGCGGATCGATGAATCCTGGCGTGACTATCAGGCCCGACCCGTCGATGACCCGTTCGGCGCTATCGCGCATCTTGCCAACTTCGACGATTCGTCCTTCTGAGATCGCAACATCCGCCTGGTAACCAGGGGTGCCGGTCCCATCCACCACGGTGCCGCCGCGAATAATCAGGTCTAAGGCCATGGGGTCAACCTCTAGTTTTTGCGTAAGCCCTGCACCATGGAAAAGTCAAGCAACATCTCTCGCCACGGTTGGCGCCTGCGGCGAGCGTAACCGCCAGTTCTTCCGCTGCGCGGATTCCCTCATCTGAACGGGAACGGTCTTCCATTCGCTTCCGGGACCGTCGCGATGAACGCTTCCGGCTGCGCGCTCGAAGTGAAGCGGCTCAGCGTGGCACACAAGCAGAATCTGATGTGACGCTACCTTCATCAGTTGTTGCGTGTAAACATAGCGTTGCCTTACAACGGTATCCACGAAGTTGTGGCGACGGATTAGATTCAGATCGACTCTCAAGCGTATCAGAGGTCGATCTAGCACTGTCGAGGAGCCATCTCCGCCACCCCGCCCGCTACCAATTCGGGAACGATTGCGCGGTATACTCTCGCCTTTCCCGACGTTTGTGAGCTTACTTGTCGCGGTATCACCCGCGTGCCTTTCACGGTGCTTGCGGCCCTTACTGGTAGGGATTGGGTTTTTTCGCTCGCGCGAGTTTTTCTCTCGAGTGGATGGCCATGCTGCTCTACTTGGCGTATGCCACGGGTTCTGCGGGGTGAGAGATCATCAGTTCACTGGCCGCCCTTGATCCCTTCGAGCTCGGAGCGACTCGGCATAGACCTGAGCCGCCGGATTCGCCCAAATAGAAATTGAGCTCCTCGGAGCATACGCAGTCAGCGTTGACAGCATGTACAACCGGGGGCGCTGTAAATTGAAATTCCGTCTAATCTTTCAGTTCCTTCGCTTCCCACTCACGGACGAGCTTCAGCCAAAAGTCCCAGTATGAATCACCCAACACGCCCCGACCGAGGAACTCTGCGTTGGCGGTGTGAAGGCCAAGTAGCCACAGGTGACGCGCCGCAACGAACCACGGCAACGCGTCAAGATCAACTTCACGCAATTCTCTCCGTTCCCGGTAAGCATCGAGGAAAGGCTGCCAATTCTGTGGCAAGTTCCGGATCTGCAGAGCCCATCGATAAACCGCAATATCGTAGGCCCTCCAGCCGAACCTACCGCAGTCGAAGTCAAACATCGTGATCTTGTCTCCGTCGCACGCGGCATTTACTCCATGCAGGTCGCCGTGACACAAGCCAAAGTCTAGGTCGCTCTGAACGGAATCTATCTTTTGCGCGACTCTTTACGCGAGACGCGCGAGATACTCGTGGTCCTCGCGACGGTGCTGGAGGAAGGGGATAATCGTGCTCAAGGGATGCTCGATCAGATGCTGCAGGTCGAGAACAAATCGCGGATGAGGGCTGGAGAAATCGTCGGTTCCACGATGCAGGTGGGCACATGCAGCCCCAAAAGAGCGGGCCTGCGTCTCGCTGTGATTCCCCGGTTGCGCACCCTCCGCATAGGTGAACATAACCGCATAACGCGATCCTTCAGGATGTTCGATCGATGAAATGAACTCGCCGTCTCGTCTTGCTAATGGCGTCGCGACAAGAATGCCCGCTCGGTCGCAATGCCCAAGAACATCGAGTTCGAACAGGATCTCGGACCGTGACCTCCAGCCTTGTCGATAGACGCGAAAGACGAAACGCCCGCCGGCGGTCTGCACTCGAAAGGTATCGTTCAACAGTCCTCCACCCACTCGAAAGTGTTCCCGGCCATATTGTCCAGGTCGAAGGCGTTGGGTCGGTATGCGCCGACAGGGTCCGCTGCTGCAATCGCGGAAATTAGTACAGGCACACAGGCGCAGCTTCGTCACCCCACCAGAGAGCGGTCCTTGAACCCGCCCGCTCGGCGTATTCGAATTCGGACTCGGATAGGAGCCGATACTGATGCTGGGCCTTTTCGCTCAACCATTTCACGTACGCCTGCGCATCGTCCCAGTTCACACTTACTACGGGATCGCGGCCATTTCGGCTGGAGCCGGCGACCTGCCACGCGGTATCTTCGGAATACCCACTCTGGGCCACGAACTCCGCAAACTCATCGAGCGTGATCATGTCTCTCGCCACCGCAAATGGTCGGCGAATCCTGACTAAATGTTGCGGATGGCCATAGAAGCTGTCGCCCATGACGAAGCTTCCGGCGGGTATCACGACCATCTCCGGGCATTCAGCGCAGTCGAGAAAGGTCGCGCCTGACCGCAATTGTCGGACGAAGAGCACGCACCCCATAGCTACGACAGCCAGTGCCGCGAAGCGTGCAAAGGAAGATGCGAATGCCGACAGGCGATCCTTTCGGATCGGACCGCCAGATGTCGGTGAACAGAGCTGCTTTAGGGCTCTTACCACCTGAGGATCTCGATCGACCCGGCTCTCTAAGACTCGATGCCCAGGGGCATATCGTTCCTTTTGTAGTCCAACGAAAAGTCCTCGAATCAACCCCAATGAAATCAGAGGGATGACCGAATTGAGACTGGGGTTCTGCGGACCAGCATCGACTAACGACAGAGTCCCAACCCATCCCGAAGGGCCAGTTCGACTGGCCGTACGCAGGATACTGGCCGGTCGAATTTCTGTGCGAAAAGGGTCTGGGGCTCTGTCACCAATCGCGGCCAAAGTCGAGAAGCTGCGTCAGCGCCTGAAGCGAGAACGCAAGGAAGCTCGATTGTGCTCTATCCAGGGGGAGAGCACGGATTCATCATCCTTCTAAATTTTAATTACGTTACGAATGCCTTTAATTGGCGAACACATACAGCCAACTCACCTCCATAGGTCATCAGCATAAATTCGTACCGGTTGAACCAGACTTCCGAGTCCTCGGCCGCGCCGAAACCTCGCTGCACAAGGTTCGGTAGCTTCTGATCAATCCACTCGCGCACAATGCTGCGCCTTGTCGTCTGGCAGGGCGACGAAACTTCCGGTGTTGAAGTTCGCGCTATTCGGTTTTTGCTTCTTAGGCCTGCCGCAACGCCATAGCGCGCGATCGCGCCAGATCAGCTGCGTGGCGGGCCGCGTCGGTCGCTTGATAGAGCTCGAAATCGTCGTCAAATTCCCCGTCACTTACAGGGCGTAGCGCTACGTCCGTATAATTCTTCGATGCGGGATCTTTTTCGATCTTGCGGCGCAACCGCTCCAGCCGCCACAGGAACCAGAGGGCTGGCAGATAAGTCGTCGCCATCTCCCGCGCACGGCGCGCAAAAAACCGGATTACATTCTCGCGGGGGAATCCGGGACGGCGCTGGCTGCGCCGTTTGCGCCGGAGGATACCCCCCTGCAGCGGATGAACCCGCTCGTAGGCGTGGCTTGCGTAGAAATAGAAGATCATCGACGTCATGCGTTTGGTGCGAATGCCGCTGGCGACCGCGCGCTTGATGAGCGTCTCGATATGCTCGGGTGAATAGTACAAGTGCCATGCGCGCTGGTAGATATCCTCCCATTCGGCCGCCTTCATGCGGGGATGATCTGTCGTTGCGTGTTCGACGTCGTACTTGTTCGTATCAGCTTCCATACGCTCGCCGCGCAGATACATCTGCTGATGATCTTTCGAGCCCGGCAGCGGAGTCAGCATGAAGAATTCCATTATGTCGATTGGAAGCTCGCGCTGAATGATGCGGATGTCGCGAGCGATAGTCTCCGGGGTGTCGGATGGAAACCCGAGGATATACCCCGCGTAGGTCAACACCTTGGCGCGCCTCCACGCCTGCAGCATCTTCCTGTACTCGGTTATTCGGTTCTGACCCTTCGATGCACCTTTCAGGCTGGCAGGATTGATATTCTCCAGCCCAATGAAGACTTTTTTGCATCCCGCGCGCGCCGCCTTCTCTACGAAGTTGGGAATTTTGTGACACAGTGTGTCGACCTGCATGATGATATTCACTTTCAGCCGGTCGCGGCGCTTCAGCACGATAATGCGGTCGAGAATCGCCTCCCAGTTCCTATTCCGGGCAAAGTTGTCGTCGGTGATGAAGAAGCTCCGGACACCCTGCGCTGCATGCGCACGAATCAGATGCTCAATGTCGTCGGCGCTGCGATGTCGCGACTTGCGCCCCTGAACATTGATGATGGTGCAAAAGCTGCAACTAAAAGGACATCCGCGCCCCGCGTCGAAGCATCCGAGCGCTCCGGCGTATCGTTTGACGTATTTGAGCGGAAGGAACGGCAGCGGCTGGCTTTCGACTGCCGGCAAATCGTTCATGAAATCGTAGAGTGGCTGCAGGCGATTCTCGTAGGCCGCTGCCAGCACTTCTTCCAGCCGGCCCTCTCCCTCTCCCGCGAACAAGGTGATTCCGAGCGCGAGGGCTTCTTTTATCTCTGGCGGCATCTCGGGAAGCATCGCGACGCAGCCGCTAACGTGAAAGCCTCCGATCGCAACCTGGATCCCCGCGTCGCGCAGGTCCCGGCCAATATCAACTGCCCGCGCGAACTGGTTGGTCTGGACGCCAACCAGCAGCACAATGCCTCGGTTCGAGTTGCGCGCGAACCTTCGGATGATGGACCGCACCGGAACTTTCTGGTTGGTTTCGTCGTACGCTTGAATCTCAAGAGCCACGCCCGCCCCAAGGATCTCCCGAGCACGTGCGTCTTCGACCAGCCCGTAAATGCTCGACAACGAATTCGACGGTACGAACCCGCGCCACCATTGGATTACGTAGCCGTCGTCGTCGTAGTGCGACGGCTTGATCAACTCGACCAGAAATCTGCCGCGGTCGCGCCTGCAGGGAATCGCCGTTGGTGCCACCATGTGCCTACAAAAATTTTAACTCCTAACCACGTTACGGTCGTCTAAGACCGGCGGCGAGATCATGTCGCCGATCGCCTACGAGTGCCTCGGAAGTCCGAACCCATTCTCGGCCGACGCCAGGGTCCGAATCCGGTCGCACTAGCCGGGATGGGCCTTCAGCACTCCGCGCGAGTCAGATATTTGGTCGAGATGTTCGCGCCTGAATGAATCCAATCGGCCGCTCTAGGGACGCGCTTCCGCTTGAGTCGCCTCAAACCCTGCATTGAGCTGGCTTTGTTGTCAAGCGTTCGGCAGGTTATCTGAGTCTGGAGTCAGTAAAGCTCTCAGGAATCCATAAAGCCTGCAGGGGTCAATAAAGCCCGCGGACAGGCCCGCGTTACCCAGCGCTACCGAACCCGAACACCATCTCCCCTTGATAATCGAGAAAAAACTGTCGCGATCCTCACACCGCCACCCTCCCACCCGGGATCGAGCGTGTCCGCGCGCGGATCCTACGAATATGGGCGAATCGGGGTGTCTTCCCGTTCGGACAATTAAGTAATTAGCAATCTTCCCACCACAAAGGATCTTTCCGGACAGCTCGTCCGAAACTACTCAGTTTTGACCGAACGCTTGACGCACACGACAAAATCGCTTAATCAATCAATTATTTGATTGAATACCATGGGACGTGCTACCGCATTGGGCGAGGCTTCCGCGAACCGGGGCGATGCTATTCTGCGCGAGGCCCTGCGTTTGTTTGCTCAGCGCGGGCTCCACGCTACCTCGATGCGAGATATCGCGCGGGCGGTCCGGCTAACCGAGGGTACGCTCTACCACTATCACGACAGCAAGGCTGCGATCGTCGCCGCGATTGTGGAGGAAAACTTCTTTAAGGCCGGGGAGCTCGCCACGGCCCTCGCAAGACGAGCCGGGTGCTCGTTGTCAGAGCAACTGATCACAGTGGCTGAAAGCTTCTATGTGGTGCTAAGTGAAAATCGCGCCGCGACCGCGTTTTTCCTGAGCGAGGCCTCTCGCCTATCGCCGGACGCGTCGACGACGAAGATCAGAAAACGCTTTGGTGCTTTATTTGGCGAACGGGTTGAGCGGCTTGCCAAACACTTGGCGAACCTGAAGCCCGCTGGCGATCCTCGCCTCCTGGCGGCGCACTTCTTTGATTCGCTCGGATCTTTTTGGATTCTAGAGGCTATCGTGGCCAAGAGCCCTCCATCAGAGGCGAGGTGGCGGACCTACGCGACATCGATCGCTCAGTTGATTGCGGCAAGCTGTGCACAGTCCGGGAGAGTTAGTCACTGCTCCGTGAAACCGACGACGGGTAAGTCACAATGGCAAACCAAATCGAAACGGTGAATGAGACTTCGGTGTTTATCGTCGGCGGTGGGCCGGTCGGTCTCGCGATGGCGCTGCTGTTCGGTCGCTTTGGAATAGATTGCGTGGTTGCTGAGAAGAGTCCCACCACTACCGATCATCCAAAATCGCGCGGCTGCCTGGTTCGTACCATGGAGTTGTTTCGTCAGTGGGGGATCGAGGCGGCCATTCGCGCGCGCGGTCTACCGGACAACTCCGACGTGTTTGCCTTCGTAGAAAGCGTCAACGGCAAGGAGTATGGACGCACGCGGCCTGAGCCAGATTTGGGACAGACACCGGCCTGGAAATGTATCGTCGCACAGGATGCGGTCGAGACGGAAATACTGAATGCGTTGAAATCTTCGCGACGCGCGCGAGTACTATTCTCAACCGAAGCCGGGTTGCTCTCGGAAGACTGCGATCGGGTGAATGTAAAAACTCGCTCACTCGAAACCGACAAGGAAACGAAATGGTCGGCAAGCTACCTGATCGCGGCGGACGGAGCGGCCAGCCAGATCCGGCGCGACGCCGGAATCGAGATGGTTGGTCCCGCAACCCTTGCCGTAATGGCTAATGAGTACTGGCGTGGCGACCTTTCGCGCTTTGAATCGGCGCGGAGAACGACGGCGTTCTTCATCACTTCGATGGAGCCAGGCTCGCTTCCATCTACTATTCTCAACACCAACGGGCGCGACCGGTGGTTGACACTCTTTTCTCTGGGTTCAGATGAAGGTGCGCGACCGCGAGACGATAGACAACTAGCTGAATTTATTAGGCGGCAGACCGGCGTAGCCGACCTCAAGGTAGAACTGATCAGTCGGTCGGTTTGGAGGATGAGCCGGCAGGTAGCAGCGCAGTTCAAGCGGGGTCGGATTTTTCTAGTGGGCGACGCCGCCCATCGCTTTCCGCCAACTGGCGGCTTCGGGCTCAATACCGGCGTGCAGGATGCCCACAACCTCGCTTGGAAAATTGCTTTTGTGCTGAAGGGTTTGGCCTCGGGGAACTTGCTCGAAACTTACAACGCCGAGCGCAAGCCGGTGGCGGAGTCGAACGCAGATTTCAGCCTTGGCAATTCGGTTCGCTTCCCGCTCGTCGCCGAGGCGATCCGTTCGGGTAACGCAGACCAGATCGCGTTCCGGATAAATGACGTTGACAACCATCTGCATAGTATCGGCCAAGCGCTCGGGTTCACCTATGAGGACGGCGCAGTAATCCCAGATGGAACAGCGCCAACTGCACACGATACCCGCTACTACCGGCCGACCGACCGGCCCGGTGCGCGTTTTCCACACATGTGGCTCGATCTGACTCGACAGACTTCGACCCTCGACTGGTTCGATCAACAGTTTGTTGTGGTTGCTGGCCCGATGGGCAACGAATGGAAGGAGGCGGGCAAGCGAGTGTCGGAGCGAATCCACCTGCCACTGGGGCTGCACACTCTACCCTCTGCGAATCCCGAAGACGGATTTCAAGTGGGCTTGCGCGGCGCGGTGCTGGTGCGTCCCGACGGCCACGTCGCTTGGAGGATGCCCTGGCTTCCAACCGATCCCGATCGAGAACTGACGCAGGCACTCGCGAGGCTGCTGCGCTGACCGACGCCTTAGATACGTGCAAAATGAAGCCTCCCTGGCAGCCTTCTCGTACGGTCGACCAAAGACGGGAATTGTCCTCCGAGTGATTGCTGGGCACCCCGACGCGCCGCCCTTTTTTCTAAAGATTCTCCCGATAGTCGCGCTCGATCGCTTCGTCGATCTGCTTGGCAACGTCGTCGCTCGCGCCGGTCTTGGCTGCGAACTGTGTGCCGAACGAGACTATCTTGTGCGGAGTCCAGGTCTCGGGCTTCCAGAGCTGGGAGCGCAGGAAGGCCTTGGCGCAGTGGAAGAAGCACTGCTCGATGTGCACCCGGATGGCGAGCTTGGCCGCCGCTCCTCGTGCGGTAAGCCGCTGGCATACCGCGGGATCGGAGGTTAGTTCTGCGGTTCCGTTGATGCGCAGCGTTTCATTGGTGCCCGGGATCATGAAGATGATGCCCACGTGCGGATTCCTCAGGATATTGCGGTAGCCAAACGCGAGCTTGTTGCCGGATCGCTCCGGGATGAGCAGAGTCCGGGAGTCCTCGATCGCGACGAACCCGGGATGATCGCCCTTGGGGGACGCGTCTTGGTTGCCTTCACGATCCGCGGTCGCAAGCACGACGAACGGTGAGCGCCTTATGAAATCGCTCGTGATTTCGTTGAGCTCGCTCACCACCTTGAGCTGGACCATGGAATGCGGGCTGCCGATGATCGCGCGAAGCTGTTCCTCAGTCGTTATCCGGTGATCACTCATCATCGTTCTCCGTCCGTCTGACTAGCCGCGCATCCTCGCGATCACTTTGACTTCGACGAGGCCGCCCGGCACCGCGAGCTCGGTTATCCCAATTGCAGTCCAGGCCGGATATGGCTCGCTCACGTAGCGATCCTTCGCCTTCATGAACGTGCGCATGTTCGCCTGCAGGCCGACATGGAATGAGGTGATATCGACGACGTCACGGAAGGAAAGCCCGGCAGCCTCGAGCACTCCCTTTATACCCTCGAATGCCTGCATAAATTGCGTCTCGGGATCGGACGACACCTTTCCGTCGGGACCCATGCCAATCACGCCGGAACAATAAAGATGATCCTTGTCCTTCACCGCAGGGGCGAAGTGAAAATTGCTGTAGAGGATTTCCTGACCTCTGGGGACAACGACGTCACTCTTTTCCATCGCGGTTCTCTCCTCGTGCTGGTTCAGAATTCGGCCTTGAATGATGCCCGATCGCCACCCGCGGATGACCCGCGCGCTGGCGTGATCTTGATCATGCGCAGGGTTGCGTCCTTGAAGAATGGCGCTTCAAAGGGCGCCTTGGCAAGGGACAATGCATCGCGTGAGCTTCCCGGTCGCGGTGTTCGGAGGAGAGGGCCATGTTTCAGAGGTTACTGCATGCGGCGCTCTTTTTTCTCGCGATCCTGACGATTTTGACCACTGAGGCTGCCGTCGGAATAATATGCTCGCTTCCTCCCTCGCCTGCCCTGGCACCCGCTAGACCAGTCATCGACCACTACTTCGCGGTGTCGGTGGCCGATCCTTACCGCTACATGGAAAACCTCGCTTGACCCGGAAGTTCACGAGTGGATGCAGGCCCAGAACGATTACACACGTCGGGTGCTCGCCAGCATTCCCGGACGCGCGAAGCTCTTCGCCCGAATCAAGTTGCTCGATTAATCGGAGCCAGCGGAGATACTTGCCGACAATCAGCCGTCGCGGTAAGTGGATCTTGAGTCTCATGCGCGGAGGTCATGTCTTATGCGTCTCTTTCGTTTATATACTGGTGCCGATCAGCAATCTCATGTTGAAGAACTGAAGATGGAATTCACGCCGGGACAGATCGCTGAGCAAACAGCGCTGCAGCCGGCAAGTGGTGTGATGTTCACGCGGATGGCTCCCGGCGCATTCGTCGATTGGCACAACGCGCCTCGCCGCCAGTACGTCATTACGCTTGCCGGTGGCGTTGAGATCGGGCTAGGCGACGGCTCTACCCACCAGTTTGGACCCGGCGAGGGAATTCTGGCGGAGGACCTGACCGGAAAGGGACACACGACGCGGGCTATCGGCGACCAGTCTCGCCTCATGATGATCGTCCCGCTGAAAGACTAGCTTCGACCGGGTAAGAGGAGGCGCAGATGAGTTCCGATCTCTCCGACAAAGTGGCGCTGGTGACTGGAGGAGCGTCGGGAATTGGCCGCGCATCGGTTCTGGCGCTGTCAGGCGCCGGTGCAGCGGTCGCTGTGCTCGATCGTGATCGAGCAGGAGCGGACGCGGTTGTCGCTCAGGTCAAAGAGGCAGGCGGACGTGCATCCGCGATCATGACCGATCTCTCACAGACGCAGCGGATCAGCGAGAGCGTCGCGAGCGTGCTCCGGGAGTTCGGACGAATCGATTTTTTGATTAACTGCGCGGGAGTCGCGGGAAAGTTCCAAACCTTACTTGAGATAGACGATCACAACTGGGACTTCGTGCACACCGTAAACCTGAAGGCGCCGATGCTGCTGATGCAGCAAGTTGCGCGTCACATGATCGATCGCGGTGGCGGCGGTCGCATAATCAACATCAGCTCCAGTTCTGCGTTCCGCGCGCGCAACTCGCCGATTGCCTATGCGACCTCGAAGGCCGCCATAGTCCAGTTGACGCGCAGTGCTGCAGCCGAGTTGGGACGCTACGACATCAACGTTAACGCGATCGCGCCGGGAATAACGTCGACCGCGATGACGCAGACGATCGGCGATGCCGACGCGCTGCAGCGCGTCGCCTCGAGCGGTCCGCTGGAGAACCTGTTTCATCGGGTTTCGCAACCCGAAGACGTCGCCGCGGCGGTTTTGTTTCTCTGCACTTCAGGTAGTCGGCAGATTACCGGTCAGACCATCCACACCAGCGCCGGTGCTGTGGTTTGAGTGATTGATTCCCTGGGAACCTCCGCAGCAAGGAGCGGTCCCCAATTGCCCCACCGGCTTTTCCAGCACCCTCGCTCGCAAAAGAGCGGGCGAGGAGCCTTTGAATTGGCCTTTGCGCCATGAATTTATCTTGGGTGCGAACTACCAACCAACTTCGCTGAGATTGCTCGCCTACTCGCGACGTCGAGGGACTTGGAAAAAGTTTTCGGTCGGTGCTATTGAGGCCGTATCGGGGAAGCACGTCGTGGCGGATTCTAATCGGGATTCGGATACTCAAGCAGGCCGCATCGAGACCTTTGACGCGATTGTGGACGGCGCAGGCGTTCCGGGCCTCTACCAACTTTACCGCTTACGCGAGCAGGGACTTAAAGAGCGATGCGTCCAAGACGGCAGCGGTGTTGGCGGCACGTGGTATTGGAATCGCTATCCCGGCTGCCCCTTCGACTCGGAGAGCGAAACCCACGCGGCTGTTCGTCTCCAAAAAACTGCTGCAGGAACGGGAGTAGAAGGAGCACTATTCCGGTCAGCTAGAGAACGAACGCTATTTGAATTATGTGGCCGACAAGTTTGAATCTGCGCCGGGATATCCAATTCAACTCCCGAGTCACCGCCATGGTGTACGACGAGAAGGCGAGTCGCTGGTACAAAGGGTTCGCTTTGAAGTGACGCATCCTCGACAACGGAGGTCGCGGGAAATGCACGATCAAGTAATTCGCAATGGGAAAATCGTTGATGGCACCGGCGCCCCCGCGTTTTACGGCGACATCGCGATCGATGACGCGAACATCGTCAGCGTAGGCGGCAAGGCAGGCGCCGGACGCAGCGAGATCGACGCGAATGGCCTGCTCGTAACGCCTGGTTGGGTCGATATTCATACCCACTATGACGGTCAGGTTGCATGGGACCCCTATCTCTCGCCTTCGAGCTGGCACGGCGTCACGACCCTGGTGATGGGCAATTGCGGTGTCGGCTTTGCGCCTGTTCGGCGGGGGCAAGAGGACTTCCTTATCAGCATGATGGACGGGGTCGAAGACATCCCAACCGAGACCCTGAAAGCCGGCATCAACTTCGAGTGGGAATCCTTTGGCGAATACCTTGACGCGTTGTCACGAATGAAACGCGTGGTTGACGTCGGCACCCATGTGCCGCATTGCGCGGTGCGCGCCTTCGTGATGGGCGAGCGGGGCGCCGCGAATGAGGAAGCAACGCCCGACGACATCGCTCAAATGGCCGCGATTGTTCGGGACGGCGTCAAGGCAGGCGCACTGGGCGTCAGCACCTCGCGCACACTGGTGCATCGAACGCGCGATAAGGCCTATGTCCCCGGAACCTTCGCGGGCGTCGACGAAATGCTGGGGATCGGGCGCGCTCTCGGCGAGGCCGGCCGAGGCGTGTTCGAGATCATCACCGATGTCACGGGTCCCGATGCTGATTTGCAATGGATGGCACGACTCTCGATCGAGACCGGACGACCGATCAATTTGGCTGCGCTAATCAGCCGCCGTTCCGGAATGAAAATGCGGGAGGTCCTCGATCTGATTCGGCTAACCAACGCAAGCGGTGGGCGTATGGTATCGCAGGTTGCGCCGCGGTCGGCTGCATCGCTGATGAGTCTGCAGAGCTCGCTACATCCGTTCAGCACGCATCGCAGCTATCGGCAATTAATGAAGGGACTGAACTTCGAGGAACGCGTGGCCAAATTGCGCGATCCCAACGTCCGAGCGCAAATCCTGCGTGACAAGCCAGCGGTTCGAGAGGAACAGACGCTCGCCATGGTGAGCCACTTCCATCAGCATTTCCCGCTTGGCAATCCGCCTGACTATGAGCCAAGCGCGGAGATGAGCATCCTCGCCCGCGCCCAGCGTGAGCGCAGAGCGCCGGAAGAGATCGCTTATGACACGCTGCTCGAGCGCGACGGTCTTGGCATCATTTATATGCCGCTGGCGCTGAAGGACTATTCCTTCGACTCGTTGCGGCCACTATTGCTCGATTCCGCGACCATCATGTCGCTGAGCGACGGAGGCGCGCATTGCGGAGTGATTTGTGACGCTGGAATGCCAACCTATCTGTTGACGCACTGGGTGCGCGATCGGCAACGCGGCGAACGGATTCCGCTGGAAGCTGCGGTCAAGCGCCAGACCAAAGATACCGCCGAACTCTACGGCATGACGGATCGCGGGGTTCTCGCCCCCGGGATGAAGGCGGACCTCAACCTGATCGACTTCGACGGCTTGCGGCTGCACGCACCGGAGATGGTCTTTGATTTGCCGGCCAATGGCCGTCGATTCGTTCAGCACGTCGACGGCTACAAATACACGCTGGTCAGCGGCGAGGTGACCTACCAGGACGGCAAGCCAACGGGAGCGATGCCCGGTAAGGTCGTGCGCAGTGCGAACCAGCACGCGTGACGATCGCGGCTAGGCGATTTGTCCGCCTGCACCCTAACCTCTAGTTAGTGGAGCGGGCCGCCGTGCCCGTGGATAGTTGCGCGAGTGTTCCCGCACTTTCCTTATCGCGACCACTTGTGAGACTCGAAACCAACCCTCATCCCTCGAGAGAAAACTACAGCCTCATGTCAGGAGAGGTCGCGCGGCGTTTTTCTTCGCAGGCTAGAGACAACGGCGAGGGGCCCGCAAACCTTTGAGTTCTGCGACTCCGGAAACATGGCTGTTATTTCCCGCCTTGACGTTTCCTCGCTACTCGAACTAAACGCGGCTTCCGCGAGGTCGTTCACTCGAGCGCCTTGTGCGTCTGCAGCGCGCTAATTTCCGCGGTGCTCAAGCCGAGTATCTCGCGCAGAACGTAGTCGTTGTGCTGGCCGATTTGCGCGCCGGGCCATCCGACGGCGGCCGGCGTGCGCGAAAACACCATCCGTGATCTTTCATAAGGCACCGAACCAAATTGCGGATGCTCCAGGTAGATGATGTGATCGCGGTCCTTGAGCTGCGGATCGTCGAGAACATCCGCACAGTTTGATACGCGATGGGCGGGGACTCCCATGCTTTGCAAAAGCTCCTCCAGCGCCTCCACCTCCAAGTCTTTCGTCCATGAGCCGATCACATCATCCAGCGCCGCCCTGTTCGCGATGCGATCGCTGGCCGTGGCAAACCGGCGGTCTTCGGACCAGCCCCGCTCCGAGGCTCTGCAGAGCGCGCGCCACACATCGTCGGTCGGCGCGGCCAACGCGATCCATCGATCGGTACCGATGCACGGATAGACCCCGGTCGGCGCATACTCCGGCAGGGCATTGCCCATGCGCGACTGGATTCGTCCGTTGACCGTGTAGTCGAGCACCGCTGGACCAAGCAGATGTATCGAGCACTCGGATTGAGAAAGGTCGATGTACTGGCCTTGCCCCGTGCTCCGCTTGTGATCGACGGCCGTCAATAATGCCGCGACCGTGAACCTCGGTGCGACATAATCCGTGTACGCGCTATACGGTGCGGCGGGCGCGCGATCGGGCCATCCCGTCAGTTCGCCAAATCCCGACATGACGGCGCCCATCGTGCCGTAGCCGGCGAGCATCGCCGCGGGGCCCGTCTGTCCGCTAAGGCAGGAGCTGAGCATTATCAAGTCAGGCTTGATGTTCCGCAAGGCCTGATAGTCCATCCCCCACGAACGCATCACTCTTGGGGAAAAATTCTCAACTACTACGTCGGCCCATGTGACCAGCCGAAGAGCAATTTCCCGCGCCTCAGGAACCGCGAGATTGAGCGAAACATCGTACTTGCCCATGTTCGCATTGCTGAAGCCAGCGGAGCGATCGAGGCCGGATCGGCCATCCTTGAACGGTCCAACCGTGCGATACGTATCGAGCTTCTTTGAGCTTTCGATGCGAACGACCGTTGCGCCATAGTCCGCGAGATAACGTGTGGCGCCCGGTCCTGCGTATGCCCAGGTGAAATCCAGTACCTTGAGGCCGTCGAGCGCACCTTTCGAAGCCGCGCTTGAGACGGGCCTGGCCGGATTCGCTGTGGCCCGCCGCTCGCCGGCGATCTCGCTCGTGTGCTCACCTAGTAGTGGTGGCCTCCGGCGATAGCGAAGCGGTGTCTCACTAAGCTTCGCGAACGGACCGGGATAGACAACTTCTTTGCCAAACTCCGGATGCTCAATGCTGGTCCAGTATTCGCGCGCTTCGAGCTGCCTGGCCCGAACCATGTCGGCGGTATTGCTCACGGGAACGAGCAGGATTCGCCGCCGTAAAGCCTCATCGAACAGTTCCGTCTTGGTCTGGCTGAGCGTGAAGCCCTCGATACAATCCATGCAGCGGTTGTACTCTTCGAGAGATTCCTTCCCGCTCACCAACAGCCCGCCGTATCTGATCCAATCCTTGTCCCGCGTCGCTTCATCGCAAAAACCTCGTTCGTGAATCCATTCAAAGAGCCTGCGCGTCGGCCCGCCGAGGACGGGGCCGAACGAAAACGTGATACTCACGTGGCCGTCTTTGCACGGATAGACGAAGCGAGTTCTAATCTTGCCGACTTTGAGTCCGCCTCCCATCCGCTCGGCCGGACGATCGTGCCAACCAGTAGCGAGCACGTTGAACTGGGTCGTCATCATCATCGCTGTTTGCGCGGACACATCGATATGCTGTCCAAGGCCGTCGCGTTCGCGGGCACTCAGCGCGATAAGAGCGCCCGCAGCCGCTTCGATGCCCGCGTGTAGGTACGATTGAGGGACCGACGTATGCACCGGTGGCCGGTCTTCATCGCCGGTGATTAGGAGCGCGCCGGATGCTGCAGTCACTGTGAGATCAGTGGCCGCCCATCGCGCCTTCGGTCCCTTTTGTCCGAACGGAGTGATCGAAATGACAATCAGCAGCCGATTGATCTCGGCCAGCGTACGATAACCAAGGCCGAGTCGATCCATGTAGCCGGGAGAGAATGACTCGATCAGGATATCGGCCGTGTTCACCAATTGGAGCAGATTCTCTCGGCCTGCCGAGCTTTCAAGATCGATCGTGATGCTGCGTTTGTTGCGGTTAAGCGCCCAGAAATTGAGGCTCTGATCGACGTTCTTCCCATCGCCACGGAAAGGCCCGATCTTGCGCGCACTCACGCCTCCGGGCGGCTCGACCAGAATCACATCGGCGCCAAAGTCGCCCAGCACTTGCCCACAAATGAGCGCGCCCGCATCGGTAAGATCGAGAACTCGGTATGAGCTCAACATGTCCCCGCCTCCATGCTCTGCAGGCGCTTCCTCTTCGGCTGTGAGATAAGGAAATTCACAGACTACGTTCATCCATTTCAGCCAGGATGCTCTTCAAATCCTGGCCGACTAGCAACACGCGAGCTAAAAGTCTCTCAATACGATCGTGGCATTCGGAGCACGTGCTCACCCACGAAGCTCAAAACCAGATTGTTCGAAATCGGCGCCGTGCGGTACAGCCGCGCTTCCCGCCACTTGCGCTCCACGTGGTATTCCTTCGCGAAGCCGTATCCGCCCAGCGCGTTCATCGCGGCTTCGCCCGCCTCCCACGCCGCCTCGGATGCGAGGTACTTCGTCATGTTGGCCTCCGCCCCACATGGCAGGCCGGTGTCAAAAAGCGCCGCCGCCTTGAACCTCATCAGGCTGGCCGCCTCGACGGCGACATGCGCCTTGGCGATGGGAAATTGCACGCCTTGATTCATGCCGATAGGCCGGTCGAATACGCGTCGCTCGTTCGCGTACTTCACGGAGTATTCGACAAACCATCGGCCGTCGCCAATCGATTCGCTGCCTACCAGGATGCGCTCCGCGTTTAGCGAGCTCAGCACATACGAAAATCCCTTTCCTTCCTCGCCGATAAGCGCCTCGCGCGGCAGCACCAGGTTGTCGATGAAGAGCTGGTTGGTCCCGTGATTCACCATCGTAGCGATAGGGACCGCCTTGATTGCGTCTCCGCTCTCTTTCAGGTTGACGAGAAACAGGCTGATTCCGTCGGTCTTCTTCTTGACCTGATCAAAAGGAGTGGTGCGCGTGAGCAGCAGGAGTAGGTCCGAATGCTGATAGCGCGAGGTGAAAATTTTCTGCCCGTTTATGACGTACTGATCGCCCTCGCGCCGCGCGAACGTTTTGATCCGTGGCGTCTCCGAACCAGCATCCGGTTCCGTAATTCCAAATGACTGCAGTCGCAGCTCGCCCGATGCGATCGCGGGTAAATAGCGACGCTTCTGCTCGGCCGATCCGTGCTTCAAGATAGAAGCCATCGTGTACATCTGCGCATGGCACGCCACCGCATTGCCGCCGCTGCGATTGATCTCTTCGAGAATGATCGATGCCTCCAGCATCCCGAGTCCAGCCCCGCCGTATTCCTGCGGAATCAGGGCCGCGAGCCAACCGGCCTGGCTCAGAGTTTTGACGAATTCATCGGGATAGGCGCTCTTCTCATCGCATCCGCGCCAATACTCATTGCCGAAACGCTCGCACAGGTCGGCGACCGCCGTACGGATTTCCTTTTGACTCTCGGTCAACTCAAAATTCATGGCTTCTCCGCCGCGCGCCGATTCACCGATTCTTCCATTGAGGTTTTCTTTTTTCGTTGAAGGCCGCGATTCCTTCCAATCGGTCCTCGCTGCCGATCAGGACGTTGTAAGCGGCGATGTCGAGCGCGTATGCGGTGGCGGAGTCGCAATCCTGGCCGCGACTCGTCGAGAGCTTTGCCATCCGAACTGCCATCGGCGCGCTATCAACGATCTGTCCAGCTGATTCGAGTGCGCTCTTGAGCGCATCGCCTGCGGGAACCACCCGATTGACGAGACCCCACGCGTACGCGGTCTCCGCGTTTATTGCGAGCCCGGTATAGATCATTTCGCGAGCCCGCCGCATCCCGATACTGCGCGCCAGTTTCTGCAGACCTCCTCCTCCCGGCAGAATTCCTCGAGTAACTTCCTTGAGCGCAAACTGGGCCGTCGCCGACGCGACGATAAAATCGGCGCCAAGGGCAATCTCGCAGCCGCCTGCAAACGCGAACCCTTCCACCGCGGCGATTATTGGGATCGGAAAATCCCACATCGCTTTGAACATCTCTTCGATCAACTGATGCTGCCGCCGCCATTGGTCGTTGCTCATGCCGTTGCGCTCTTTGAGGTCACCTCCCGTCGAAAAAGCGCGGCTTCCGGATCCCGTGATAACCCCGCATCGAAGCGCTTCGTTGTGGGCCTGTTCGCGAAAGAGATTAAGGAGCTCCTGGATCATGAGCGTGTTCATCGCATTCAGGGCGTCAGGACGATTCAGCGTGACCACCGCGATACGCGAATCGCTCAGCCAATCCAGCTTCAAAGTATCCATCTGTACTGACTCCAGAATTTTACTGCCGCGGCTAGCCCATGAAGGCCATCAATGGAGAAGCGGGCATAAAGACCGAGCTGGATAGCCATACGGCAGCGACGCCATTTACGCGAGTGGCGGAGGTGCAGGCCAGCATGGACCGGCCTTCGGCAACATCGCCGGCAACGCATGCTGAAGTAATTCCTCAAACCAGCGCGAGGTCTCGATCAACTTTTCAAGATTGATGCCGGTATCAATTCCGATTCCTTCCAGCATGAAGACCAGGTCTTCCATCGGGATATTGCCGGTTGCCTTCGGCGCAAATGGGCAGCCGCCCGCGCCTCCCGTTGATGCGTCCAGCACATCAGCGCCCGCCTGTACGGCGGCGTAGGCGTTGGCCAGTCCGATGTTCCGAGTGTTGTGTACGTGGATGCCGACACGCACGTCGGGAAATTCGCGCCGGGCGCGTAGCACCATTCGTTCAATTTGCGGCGGCACCGCCATCCCAACGGTATCCGCAAAATCCACTTCCGCCGCTCCCGCCTCGACGAATTTTGTCGCAAGCCGCATGACCCGCTCGGGACTTACTGCACCTTCAAAGGGACAGCCGAACGATGTAGCGATCGTGCCGGTGAGTTCTACAGCGTCGCCGCGCGCACGTTCGAAAATCGGCACATAGGACGCCATCGTTTGATCAGGCAGCGCATTCGCGTTCTTCTGATTCATCGTGTCCGTCGCCGCGACTACCAGCCGGATGTAACGAGCTCCGGCGTTTACTGCGCGCTCGTACCCGCGATCGTTGAGCACCAGTACGATCGGCCTGAGATCGGGAATCGTTGACGACAAGCTGAACACCTCTTCGGCGCCCGCCATCTGCGGTACCCATTTCGGACTGGCGAACGACGCTACTTCGATCCACCGGAGTCCGGCCGCGGCAAGTCGCCTGATCAATTCATGCCTTTGCGCCGCGGACAGAGAGGTCTTCTCGTTCTGAATACCGTCTCGCGGCGACACATCGCATAGAGTGATTTGGTTTGCCATGTCGTTTCCTTTGCCGGTTCCGCTCGTTGGTTTGAACGCGCGTTTTACCGTCCTCCTATGCGCCCTTCTGAGGCGGCGGTGAAAACGGTAGTGGCATGCCCGCGGGCAATCCGAACTCGTCTGAGCCGCCAGGCAGCGCTGCCTCGGCGGCGCGCTCAAACGCCGGTCGTGACTCTACTTTGCGCTTCCATTCGGCGATGTGCGGATAGTCAGCAGCGTCAATCCAGACCAGTAGTTTGGCCCCTCGCACCGCGTAATGCATCATGATGTCTGCAGCGGTAAACTCAGCGCCTCCGAAGTACGGGTTCTTCGAAAGATAGTCTTCCACGTAGTCAAAGACCCCCAAGAGATCCGACTAGGGCTGGTTTGTCGATGGGTTCTCCAAACCTATAGCCAACTGTCAGTATCGCAGTGACTTCGACGCCGGTTGCGAGCGCCACAAAGCGGTCGGTCGCCATCCTGCTCATGGCCGTCGCCTCAGCAAAGTGCATCCACTGCGTGTACTTCAGGTAATCGTTTGCTTTTACCGGAGGAATCAGGCGCCCTCTTCCGTATCGTGCGACGAGGACGTCCAAAATCGCCCCAGACTCGACTATGAATTCTCCGCCAAGGCGGATCGTCGGGGCCATTGGCATCAACGGATACTCCTTGCGCAGTTGCACCATCGATCCGAGCACGTCCCCGGGCTTGAAAATCAGATCGTAAGGAATACCCAGTTCTTCACATAGCCAGATGACACGAAACGAACGGCGTCCCTCTATATGATAAATCGTTACCCTTTCGGTTTGAGCATCACTGGTTGCAACCATAGCTTTCCTCTATTGGCCTCAGTCGGTCGAAAGGGTAACCGGGCCAGTGCGACCCGCCATATAGTTCAGGAACTGCAACACGTCGGGGAGCATCGTATACGGCGAGATGTGATCCTCAACTCCGCAGAGCGGAATCGAAGCCGCGAGGCTCGACCATCTCAGCGAGCGCGAAATCTTCCTCGTAGATCTGCCAATCGGCTTTTTGCGCGCGAAGGTAATCCTGGAAAATGATCGATACGCCAAGCTACACAATGAATCCTCCATGGTGAATCGCCGACTGGAGCAATCAGTGCTCGCTAAAGCGTGGGGAAAGCGGGACTCCATCAACAGAGAACCTCGCACAATTCTCAGCTACCCGGATCGAAATTGACATGCAAACGGTCTGTGCTGGAATTCTAATCCAAATTTGAACGGGTGGTGACGAAGAGCGACCACCCGAGCAGTCACTTGGGCGAAGTTGGGAACTAAGGTTACCGCGCGACCCAGGCACCATCGATAACCAAAGGATGACCGGTGACGAACGATGATGCATCGGACATAAGCCAGAGCACGCCCTCCGCAATCTCCTCCGGCCTGCCCATACGCCCGATCGGTTCGCCGGAGGTAAGCTCCTCTTCCGTGATTGATCGATTGTCGAGCAAGCGCTCGACCATCGGCGTCCTGATAACGCCAGGGCATACGCAATTGACCCTGATCTTCTTCGTGGCGAATTCAAGCGCGGCGGTGCGCGTGAGTTGCACTACACCACCCTTGGAAGCGTTGTAGGCGGGCAATCCTTCGAAGCCGACCAGCCCTGCAATCGACGCGGTGTTGACGATATTACCGCCACCGGTTTTGAGCATCGCCTGGATTTCGTACTTCATGCACAACCAGACACCTTTCAGATTGATCGCGACTACCTGATCGAAGAGCTCTTCTGAACATTCGGCCGTGTTCGCCATCTTGCCTTCGATTCCGGCGTTGTTGAACGCGCAATCGATACGGCCATGGCGTTTGACAGTCTCGCTCACCATCGCTTCGGCCTGTCCCGCGATGGAAACATCGGCCTCAATGAAGCCGGCTTCGCCGCCTGCCTCTTTGACCATCCTAACCGTGCGCTCGCCACCTTCAGGGATATAGTCAGCGATCATGACCTTCGCGCCTTCGCCCGCCACTCTGAGCGCGGTGGCGCGGCCGATTCCTGAGCCACCACCGGTTACCAAAACGATCTTTCCCTCTAATAGTCCCGGCATGATTTGCACCTCCAACCGCGTTTCGGCGCGTAGATGACTTTAGGAGCGACTCCAGACGATTTGCAAATGTTCCTCGGTCGCGAGGGCGTGATCTCCTCGGTTCTCCGTGCGCTGGCGAAAAAGCCGCTTCGGGTGCAACAATCTGCCCACGAGGAGGACTGACTCATGAGTGAAGCCGTCACTGAACCTACGCAGGGGCAAGTGCCAACCGCCCACGAGCTGGGCTTCGACCCGGGGCTACTGCGGGAGAAGTACGCCGCCGAGCGTGCCAAAAGGCTACGAGCCGACGGCAACACTCAGTACCAGGAGATCAGCGGACGGTTCGAGCACTTCAACGTGGATCCATACGTCGAGCCAGGCTTCGCGCGCGCCGCGCTGTACGAAGAACTTGAGGTCATGATTATTGGTGGCGGCTTTGGAGGGATGCTCGCAGCAGTTCGGTTGCAGGAGGTCGGGATCAACAACTTCCGCATAGTCGAGAAAGCCGGCGATTTCGGCGGCACTTGGTATTGGAATCGTTATCCCGGTGCTCAGTGCGACGTCGAGGGTTACCTTTACCTGCCCCTACTGGAAGAGACGGGTTACATTCCCAAAGAGAGATACTCGTTCGCGCCGGAGATCTTTGCCCACGCCCAGAGGATCGGCCAGCGCTTCCATCTGTACGAGAAAGCCTGCTTCCAGACGAAGATAAAAGAGGCGCGTTGGGATGATCAGGCGGGACGCTGGACCGTGACCACCGATCGTGGCGATATATTCAAGACCCGCTTTGTGATCATGTCGAGCGGGCCGCTGAACAAGCCCAAGTTGCCCGGAATCCCTGGGATTGAAAAATTCAAAGGGCATACCTTCCACACGAGTCGCTGGGACTACGACTACACCGGCGGGAATACCACTGGAGGCTTGGACAAACTCAAGGACAAGCGCGTCGGAATTATCGGGACCGGAGCCACCGCGATCCAGTGCATTCCCCATCTGGGCATGTGTGCGCAGCAGCTCTACGTATTTCAGCGCACGCCGTCCTCTGTAGACGAGCGGAACAATACCCCCACCGATCCCGAATGGGCGAAAAAGCTGAAGCCCGGCTGGCAGGAGTATCGTAACCGCAACTTCACCGCCCTTCTGGATGGAGTGCAAATTGAGAAGGATGAGGTCCGGGATAAGTGGACCAGCCCGCTCAAGAAACTTGGAGATCTGATCTCCAGCAGGAATGACTCGACCCTCTCCGCCGAAGCGCGGATGGCTCTGGCCGAGATCGCCGACTTTCAAAAGATGAACGAGATTCGGGGCCGCGTGTCTTCAACGGTGAGAGATTCGACGACGGCCGAAGCGCTGAAGCCCTGGTTCGGGCAATGGTGCAAGCGGCCGACCTTCAATGATGAATACCTGCCGACTTTCAACCGACCAAACGTCAAGTTGGTGGACACCAGCAGCAAGGCCATTGAGCGAGTGACTGAGCGCGGAGTGATAGTGGACGGAGTCGAATATGAAGTGGACTGCGTTATCTTCGCCACCGGGTTCGAGGTTGGGACCGCGTACACCCGGCGGGGTGAGTTCGCGATGTATGGCCGTGATGGCCTCTCGCTCGCCGACTATTGGGAGAATGGAATGCGGACCTTCCATGGCTTCCTGAGTTGCGGCTTTCCCAACTGCTTTCATATGGGGCTGACGCAGACCGGCCTGACGGCGAACTTTACTTACATGCTCAACAAGCAGGCTCATCACATCGCCCGACTCATAACCCTGGTCGATCGGCGTAACGCAAAATCAATCGAGCCAACGCCCGAAGCCGAGGCAGAGTGGGTGCGGATCGTTAACGGCACAAACCCGATGACGAAATACCAAAGCGTCTGCACGCCGGGCTACTACAACGGTGAGGGGACAGGCGAGGGTGGGTTCCTACAAGCCGTGTACCCCCAAGGCGCGTTAGCCTTTTTCGACCTGCTGTCCCGCTGGCGTGAGCAGGGTGATTTCGAGGATCTCGTTGTGAAGTAGTTTGTCGAGAAGCATACGACCTTGTTGCGGTGCTTCTGCGGACGCGCGCACGTTAACATGGGCGCGGTCCAGCCGTCCGGTTTATGCCGGCGTTGCGAAGTTAGTCAGGCCATTCTGTCACAAGCCCGTGCAGCAGCCGGAACCGCCGGTCCTTATGTCAGGACCGATAAGCACGCGCTCAGGTGGGTCGCGCGATTGGCGATGCTTACAACCCGGTCTGCTTTCAAGCCGACAGAGCGGTGGGTTACATGTGCAAGCAGCTAGCCGGACTCGAGGAGTAGCTCGCGAAAGTTGGCCGCGACTTCGGCCAACTCGACATCACCGTAATGATCTTCGTTGCCCGATGAACCTACGCGGACCCAAGAGATTATCGGTGGGATGGCTGAGACTGGTATTCAGCGAATGGTCGAAGTGAACGCTATAGAACCCGCTCTCCGGCGTCGGCGATTATCGTGGCAACGCTCGATCACCTCGCGAAGATCGCTCTGCAGCCGGCTCCAGGCGGACGCCATCCGGGACAACTCAAATGACGCCATCGCGGCGCAATTTGACAACTTCGTCCGCGGAAATACCGAGGCGTTGCAGGACTTCTGCGGTGTGCTCGCCAAGTTCGGGGACATGCGGCGAGATCTCATCGCCGTGCAGACCGGACATCTTTATGGCGGAACCGAGAACCTTGATGTCGTCGTGATCGCCGATGGTCCCATTGCGGACAACGTGACGTTCGGGAAGTTCGGGATCGGCTGCTACTTCCTCGATTTCACGCACCGGAGCGCACGGGATTTGGTTCGCGAGGAGAAGCGTGACGAGATCGTCACGTTTTTGCACGCAAGACCATTCTCCAACCATAGCGTCAATCTGGTCCACTAAGTTGAAGCGGCTCCGATGATCCTTGTAGTCGGGATGGCTAATGAGGTCCTCGCGGTTCATCAGCCGCGCAAGTTGATGCCAGTTAGCTTCAGTTAGGCAGTAAATCCAGATTTCGCCATCGGCACATGGATAGGTATTGCAGGGACAGGTTGTGGGATGGCGGTTGCCAAGGCGGCGAACTTTGAATCCGTCCTGGACGACACCGATCGCCCCGTTGATCGCGGGCATACACACGTCGAGCATCGCAACCTCAACCTTACGGCCACGGCCGGTGCGCTCCCGTTCGAGGAGAGCCGCGAGGATGCCCGCGGCAAGATGCATCCCGGTACTGGTGTCGATGAGCGCGGCGGTAACCCGGACGCCAGGGCGGTCAGCATATCCGGTCATGCTGATGATGCCAGAGGCGGCCTGGATGGTGAAATCCATCGCGCCCAGCTCGGCGAAGCGACTGTCGCGGCCGTAACCCTTGCTGGAGGCGAAGACTAGGCGGGGGAAGCGTGGCGCAAGGTCGTCGTAGCCGAGTCCGAGCCGTTCCAGCGCGCCGGGTGCGTAGTTTTCGAGGAGGACGTCCGAATCGGCGAGCATCCGGAAGAAGATATCCCGGCCGCGCGGATCTTTGAGGTTAAGGGAGACCGACTTCTTGCCGGTATTGAGCATGAGGAAGCCGTAATTGGTGCCGTGTTTTGCGGGCGGACGTGTCCGCAGAAGCTCGCCAGATCCAACAGGTTCGACCTTGATGACTTCAGCGCCGAAATGGGCCAGTTGGAGGCCGCAATAGGGACCCGCGTAAATTTGCGCGAGTTCGATGACCCGATAACCGTCCAGTGGCAGACTCATGCAAGTTCCTTTTGACCCTCATCCTTCAGACGTGTCCCGACCATCTGTTCGAGGGTCTTCTGCAAACTGAGCGACGGCGGTCTCTTTTAAGGCAACCTATTCAGAGTAGAAGACCCTTGGAACATCACCTTTCAGTTCTCCCTATAGGAACCGTCGCATATCAGGGCGCGGCGTTTTCAACCTGAGGCTTCGTCCTCAATGATGGGATGTCTCCCGTGGTGAGGTGACTGCGACCGGTATGACCGCGGCCAAACATATTGTCAAGAAGGAGTCACCAGCTGCGGGAGAGGCTGCCAGCGGGTCATTCGCCATCAACAGTTTTGCGCCAGCGACCCCAGCGGCGGCGAGGCAGTCCTCAGCGCAACGGCTTCGCGCTACAAGGCGTGAAAGGGGCTGCTTGAAAACCGGCTTGCTGGCTTCGACATTCACGTCAATGTCCTTCGGCATCTCCACTAACGGAGAGCAATGGGATCCATGAGGATCTTCGGTTCATAGTCGAGCCGCTGATGAACCCCGCGGTAGACGGCTGCTGCTTTGCTGGTGCTACTCGGTTTATCGTTCTCTATTGCGTCCTCGCCCTGCGAGACTCCCTGAGGGTTCGTTTCAATGAGCGGGTCCTGTTAGACCCACACATCGGTGATTTGCTCTTCGAATGGTCAAGAAACCGATGCTCGATTTGGTGCCCACCCTATTCCACTGTGGAATACCTCGCGCCGAGAACCAATCCACCGCCTCGCGGCGAATTCGCCATCATCGCGTAGAGCTCAGCGCCAATAGCTCGCCGAATCACGAGAGCGCGACCTTCTATCAAGATTGCTCGCGGACCGCTGGAGCGAAAAGGGACAGTTCTGCGACGGTGCTCCAGACGCCGATTAGGTCCTCCTGCGCGACAACAACTGATTGCACTTCGGCCGAGAGTGGCAGATGAGCCTCAAGTCTGGCGTGTACTTCTTGTTCGAGTTGATCCAATTGGAAGTCATTTTCTGCGGTCGCAATCGTGAGATGAGGAATCACCTCGAGGAATTTTCCACCATAGGGCGGAGTCTCTGGAAACGCGCGGTGGATGGCCTGCATTAGCGTGCGCAGCGGACCGTTATTTTGGACTTTCAGGTAGAGAACTCGATCTCTCGGGAAGCGTCCGATTGCTGAGAACGTTATTGGAAATGCCGCGCAGTTCGCAATTATGGCTCGAACTGCATCTATGTCCCGATCGTCTAGAGGAGGAGTCCGCCAGGGATACAGAAGAGTAACGTGGGGCGGTATTCTCTTAGCCTCGATAGCGTCACGCCAAGGGGAAAAGAGATAAGTAAAATCCGAGAACTGAAGATCGATTGAGCTTTCTCGGGGCTTGTCCACAGCTGCCCTTTCACCAAGTGCTACGGCTTGACTCCCACCGTGATGAAGAATGTGACGGCATAGAAGAACTTTTCGTCTCGAACCGTCTCATCGAATAGTTGCTCCCAGCGGTCTGCCTCGTCCGGTGCGATGTATTGGTGTCGTGCGGCCATCCGTGGCCAGGTTCTCAGACCCATCACGCTATCGACCGCGGCTGGATCTCGAACTGAAAGCGTGAGCGATTCGACCCCAACGGAAGCAAGTCCAGCGTCATGAAACATTCCGGGCGTTTGATGCGAAATCGTACCATTGCGGAGCTGATGATCAGCTCGATAGCGAAGAATCCTTGGCGCTAGCACCTGATCGGAGAATTCCATGACCTGAGTGTCGTAGTCGGGATCGACTGTTACGATGCGAGCACCTGACCTGCTGACTCGGATTATTTCACCAAGAGCGCGCCGGGGATCGAGGAGGTGCTGAAAAGTGCGATCGGCTCGAGTGCCATCGAACGTCTCGTCGCGGAACGGAAGTTCCGCGGCTTCGCAGACAGACGCTGGAATCTGGCTTCGCCCATGGCAGACCTTCGCCATCGTCAGGGACCTGTCTATGCCTATGACAGTGCAGTTCGCGCTCGACGCGATAGCGAACGCATCGTCACCGGCTCCAGCGCCCACATCGAGGTAGTGTCCGCCGTGGCGAGGTTCTAGCAACTCCAGACAGCGTCGCTTGTAAGTGGCGTAAAATGGCTCGGCCGCGAGCTTGTCAGGCACGGCGACCCACTCGGTGGGATCTTCTTGCTTGTCCACAGCCGTGAAGCCATGCTCGGGCTTTACTGTCATACAAAAGACAAACCGTTCACAACCAGAGATGTCGGTAGCGCACTGGTCTGACCAGAATGACCAGAATTCGGCTACAGCGCGATCCACTACCCGATAGAGACCATACTCGACTGCCGACGCGGTAGAGCGAGTTCTAGTCGGTGTCAGGCGCCAGAATTCCGCGGAAGAAGCTGTCTATCCCCTCCTATTAGCGAGACTTCTTCGGGCAGGTTCTCGATACGAGAAAATTCAACTACACACTTACCTTCGAGCCTGGCCAGCTTCCTCCCGTAAAGGCCTTCTGGTCGGTGACGATGTACGACGGGAAGACCGGTTCCTGGTCGAGAACCCTCTCAATCGCTATCTCATCAACTCAATCATGCTTCCCGAACTAAAGAATGGAGTGGATGGAAGCATCACACTGTATCTCCAGCACAAGTCTTCTGGCGGAGATCTAGAATCGAACTGGCTGCCACGCGGGACGATGGCTCTGGTTATGCGCCTCCATGTGCCGAGACTGGAAGTCTTGAACGAAGCTGGACGGCACCCCAGATCCGCACGTCAGGCCCTGTGTGACCAATCACCAAAGCTCTCCTTCCGAAGCGAGAACGGCGTCTTGCGCGACCCGTCACCGACCGCCTGGTCAAGCGCTTACGCGCGCCGCGATGCGGCTGCGGGTCCGACCACGAGCTGATACCGGGCCGGCTCTC
>DASXMJ010000152.1 GCA_036495685.1 Candidatus Binataceae bacterium
CTCAGTGGCCAACCGTCCGTTCAGCGCCGCGACCTCGTCGACCACCGCCAGCCCGGCGCGCACCGCGCGCTCGGCATCGTCCTCGTGCGCCTGCGGCCAGCCGAAGTACACCATCAGGCCATCGCCCAGATACTTGGCGACGTGCCCGCCCAAGCGGGTGACCGCCGCGGCGGCGGTGCGCTGATAGTGCGCGGCGATCTCGCGCCAGTCTTCGGCATCCAGCTGAGCCGCGATCTCGGTGGACCCGACCAGGTCCGAGAACAACACCGTCAGATGGCGGCGCTCGCCATCGTCCGAGGCAGCAGCGCCGCCTCGAACGGTGGGGGCGCGAATCTCAGAGGCAGGTCGCGAAGGTGAGGGCGGCGGTGCAGAACCGCCGGCGGCCACCAGCGCGGCACCGCAATCCCCGCAGAATCGCTTGCCGGCCGGATTGTCTGCTCCGCACCGGGGACAGCGATTCGCCAGCGCCTCGCCGCAGTCGCCGCAAAATCGATTGCCTCCGGAGGTTTCCGCACCACACTTCGAACAGCGCATTGAGACTCTTAATCGCTGGAAGGCCAGCCGCCGGAATTCGGACCGAACTTGTCCGGCGCCACGCGGCGCGAACAAACCAGACTATGCTGCGCTTTGGCTGTTCGAGCAAATAGGACTTTGGTCCAAGGCCATTTCTAAGGTTGGGAGGTCTGGTGGGGGTTGCCACTAGAGTACACTAAGCCGCACGCCAAGCCTCTGCCATCGCGGACCCGAGGTAATTCTGACGATTCGAATCAGCCGCTCTGCCCGATGCTCGGTCTGACCGGCACCGCCACAGCGTAATGGGGCGGACTATGTTATGAGGCCTGGATTCCATCCGGACCAGGACCGCATTTCTAAGGTCCATCAACCAGCTCCTTCCATCACGGCGATGCCACTTTGATTCAGCTTTGATACAATTCGAGAGCGCCCAATGGAAATAAGGTTGTGCGTCACGTCTCTGGACCCCTGCAAAACCTTTGATCTTACGATGTTTTAGGACACCAGTGGACGTTAGTCCGCCTTACGCACATGACTCAAAATCCACCGTGGGTAACCACATGCGGGTTCAAGTCCCGCCCTCGGCACCAAAATTCTCTCGATAGATGCTTACGAGAGGACGAGTCTTCGGAGTGCACCCACCCGAACGCCACGGTCTGTGTGGCGGTCTTGCCTCTCCAGCCCGCGTCTCTCTGAAAATCGGTAACCGAATTGCGATTGGCTCCGCCCAGGCGGCTGCCGACGCTCTTGCGGATCATCCGACAGTTACTCGAACCTGATGCTTGTTGCCATCGTCGACTAGGAGAACCTTCGGTCGGTCGCCTGGTAACGTTATACCGTCGAGTATTATCTGAGAAACTCCACGGCCGGCACCTCGCGGATTCTCTACCGTGATTTCGTAGGAAGCTGAATGGTACCGGAAGACGATATCGAAGCGCGGCCAGCTCTTAGGTATGCAAGGATCAACGTGCAGCATCGCACCGCGCAGCCGAATTCCCAGTATCCATTCGAGGCCGGCCCGATACATCCACCCGGCCGAACCGGTGTACCAGGTCCAGCCTCCGCGGCCGACGTGCTGCGGGTTGGAATATACATCCGCGCTCATTACGTACGGTTCCACTTTGTAGCGATGGATGTCGGCACGCTTGCTTGAGTGATTGATGGGATTCAGAAATGAGAAAAGATCGTGCGCCTGATCGCCGTTGCCGAGCATCGCCGAGGCAATCACCGACCACACGGCGGCGTGCGTGTACTGGCCGCCATTCTCGCGCAAGCCCCGAGGATATCCCTTGATGTAGCCGGGGTCGGGCAACGCCTGATCGAAGGGAGGTTCAAGCAGAAGAATCATTTGATGATCGCGGCGCACAAGGTTGCGTTGCGCAGCGGCCATCGAAGCCGCCGCACGAGCCGGATCGGCCGCTCCTGAAATCACCGCCCATGACTGTGCGATCGAATCGATGCGACATTCGGCGTTTTCATTCGAGCCGAGCAGAGTTCCGTCATCGAAGTAGCCGCGCCGGTACCATCCGCCGTCCCATCCCTCGCGCTCGAGAGATTCGCGCACAGAGGTCGCGTGCTTCAGCCACGCACCTGCCCGAACATGATCTCCACGGGCGATCGCTATTTCTGAAAGCGCCGCGATGCTTGCGACGAGGAACCACCCCAGCCAGATGCTTTCGCCCTTACCGAGTTCTCCTACTCGATTCATGCCGTCGTTCCAGTCGCCCGTGCCGATCAGCGGCAGCCCGTGCTGGCCTAGTGAGAGGCTCGCATCGATGGCTCGGGCGCAATGTTCAAACAAGGTATCACGATTCTCTGAGACCATCGGTTGAAAGAAAGATTCATTCTCGTCCGCGTGGAGCCGCGGACCGTCCAGGTAGGGGACCTTCTCGTCGAGGATTCCTAGATCGCCAGTGACTGCCACGTAATGTGCCGCAACATATGGCAGCCAGATCCGATCATCGGAGATGTGCGTGCGAACTCCCTGGCCGGAGGGTGGAAGCCACCAATGTTGAACATCACCCTCCGCGAACTGCCGGGCCGTCGCGCGCAGCAGATGCTCGCGCGCGAGTTCCGGTTTCGCAACGGTGAGCGCCATCACGTCCTGAAGCTGATCGCGAAAGCCATAGGCGCCACTCGCCTGATAGAACGCCGATCGGGCCCACAGTCGGCACGCGAGCGTCTGGTAGAGAAGCCAGCGGTTGAGCAGCAGGTCCATGGAGCGATCCGGAGTTTTCACCTGAACCGCGCCGAGAGCCTCGTCCCAGTGGCGAATGACTGCGCGCAAAACAGAATCAAGGTCGGTGGTTCGATAGCGCGCAATGAGCGAAAGCGCCTCGGGCCTGGTCTCCGCTTGCCCCAGAAAACACACCACTTCCGCGACTGCGTGCGGCTTCAGCTCGATGCGGGTTTGAAGCGCGCCGCAAGGATCGATTCCGGCTCCGACTCGGTTCGAAAGGGGCTTCCCATCTGCCAGTGCGGCAGGGGCATCCAGGCCTCCGTTACGACCGAGAAATTCGGCGCGATCGCCCGTGTAGCTAAGCTGCTGCCCGGCAAGATCGAGGAAGGCAACGCGCTGACCGAAGTCGCGGCTCCAGGAATTGCGGGCGAGCAAAGCCCCCGAGGGAGAATCAAGCTCGCTGACAACGAACGGGGCTGAAGCGCCGCGCTGAGTTCCGAGTACCCATTCCACATAAGCGGTGATCGAAAGGCGGCGGGTTCGTCGGGAGCGATTTCTGATTTTCAATCGCGAAACTTTGATGGGATCTTCCAATGCGACGAACTGTTCGAGCTCCAGATCGATACCGTGCGCGGTGTGCTCGAAGCGGCTATACCCCTGGCCGTGCCGCGCTACGTATGGTGATTGCTCGCGAATCGGAAGCGCAGTCGGACCCCATAGCTCTCCGCTATCTTCATCCCGAACGTAGATCGCCTCGCCCGGCGAATCGCTCACCGGATCGTTGGACCACTGGGTGAGCTGATTTTCACGGCTGTTAATGGACCATGCGTAACCGGAGCCAACCGCGGAAACCTGGAAGCCGAAGGCTGGATTGGCGATCACATTGATCCACGGCGCAGGCGTCCACTGTCTTTCGCTGAGAATGGTTACATATTCGCGTCCATCGGCCGTAAAGCCGCCAAGGCCGTTGAAGAACTCCAGTTCCGATCGAATCGAGAGGGGTGGCTCAATTTCATTATCTTTCGCTGGAAAATCGGGGCGCCGTGGCGCCGCGAAGGGTTTGGGTCCCTCCAGACGCTTGAGTTGCTCGGAGAGAGTGCCGCGACGACTGAACAGCACAACGCGAGCGGCAGATTGCAGGAGATTGCGCGCTTCAACTGAGAGCAAAGCGGCTTGCAGGACGAAGACCGCTCCCCTTATGTGTTCGCCCGCCGAAGGCGTTCGCGACTGATTCGAACGAACCATCGCCTCGAGCGCCTTCTGCAAACCCTCGAGATATGACGATGGCCGTTCGTTGAGAATCACCAGATCCACGGCGAGCAGTTTCATTCGCCAATACTCGTGAGCGCGAACGAGTTGCCGGACGATTTCCAGGTCTTCTATTTCATCGGTTCGTACCAGGACGATCGGAAGGTCGCCGGAGATGGAGTAGGGCCAAAGTGTCGATTGCGGGCTCTCGCAACGTTTGAGTGCCTCAGAGGGAGGCCGAAGCGTGGGATCTGAGTAGAGGATATTGTTGGCCAGGCGCTGGAACAGATGCGCCTCTTCCGGACCGACGTTCAGATGCAACAACTGCACCTGCGCCTGGGTCCACGCGCGGGTTGCCGCGCGATCGAAAGCCGAAGCGTCCTGATGTTTGTCCGCAAGATCGAGCGCTTCGCTTCGCGAGGGCGCAATTAGGGTCCAGAACGCCACCCGCGCCGTAGCGCCCGGGGCGATGCGAACTTTGATCCGCAGACTGAAGATCGGATCGAGCACGTCGCCGACGGTATTGGATAACGGGCAGCCATCTAGGACGGAAACGGGCTCCCGAATTCCGCGCCCCTGCCCAATGAACCGTGCGCGATCGGTTTCGAATTGCAGGTCACCGACGTTGTCGCCCTCGACCACCGAGAGATGCGCCGCCCAGATCGGAGATTCGCCCGGAGATCGCAGCCGGCGCGTCACGAGTAACGCGCCGACATCGGCGACGAATTCGGTTTGAATAAAAAGCTTGGAGAAGGCGGGATGTGCGTTGTCAGCGGCAGGAGGCGCCAACACCACCTCGGCATATGAAGTAAGCTCGAGCTCTCGCGGTCGTGTTCCGAGGTTTGTGATCGACAGCCGGCGGACTTCCGCGTCGGACTCTGGCGACACCACCACTTCGAGCGTCGTCGCGATGGTTCCATCCTGTCTGATGATCTGGGCGCGATCCTCAGAAAACGCGACCTCGTAGCTATCCGGTTCGGCGCAAGTCGGCTGATAGCCCGCTGACCAGACCTCACCGTTGCTCGCATCGCGCAAGAACACGTAACTGCCCGAGGAATCGCGCGTGACATCCTCCTGCCATCGCGTGACGGCCAAGTCGCGCCAACGGCTGTAGCCGGAACCTGCCGCAGTCATCATCACCACATACCTGCCATTCGAGAGCAGGTGGGTGCGCGGGATCGGATCGTGCGGCGAATGAAAACGGCGGACTATCGGCGCCAGGACTTCGCGGGTCCTTGCTACTTCTGCGACTTCCTCGGCACGCGGATACGCCATTGGGACATCGCGCGGAATCCGCTCCTGCAGCAACAGCTCGGTGGCACGGATGATCGGCTCAGCATGAAAGCGGGCGCGCATCGCGCCCTGGCAAAGGGTATTGCCGATAGCGACCAGGGTCATGCCCTGATGATGCGCCATGTAGGCGCGAACGATGGCTACCGTCTCCGCTCCCGGAATACGCAGTGGAGTATAGTCGAGCGCTTCGTACCATCCGTAGCGGCCTCGGCCACCGGCGGCAGTGAGTCGTGTGAAGTTTAGGACGGCGGAGCGCGCATCGATCATGGTTGCCAGGCCGGTGGCGTAAGAAGAGATAACTATGTCCTGACTGAGACCGCGCTTCAGACCCAGACCTGGAACACCGAAACTTGAGTACTGATAATTGAAATTCAAATCGCGCGCGCTGAATGCCGATTCGGACACGCCCCATGGGACACGGAGTTCCCTTCCGTATGCCATCTGGCGGCGCACAATCAACCGGGTGGTATTCCCCAGCAAGCTGCCAGCCGGCTCGTGCATCACAAGCAGCGGCATCAGATATTCGAACATCGATCCCGACCAGGAAATGAGCGCGGAGCCGTCATCGATCGGCGTCACCTCCCGCCCAAGTCGGAACCAGTGCTTTACCGGCAGGTCGCGCTTGGCGATCGCGACCAGACTCGCAAGCCGCGCCTCCGATGCGAGAAGATCGTAACAATTTTCATCCAGAGCGCCCTCCGCGAGCCGATATCCGATCGCAAGCAATTGCCGCGACGGATTGTAGAGAAACCCGAAGTCCATCGCCGAGATCATTTTGCCGGTGAGATCGATCACGGACTGGAGGCGCTCGGCGAATGATCGAGCCGGGCGGGCGAAGTGACCGATATCGCTCTGATGACTGCGAATTGTGGACTTGATCGCTTCCACCCAGACCAGCACGTCCTCAAGGGCACTGTCTCCGCGTTCCGCTGCGAGCGTGCGAGCGACGTCACCAACAGTCTCGGCTTGAACGGCGAGTTTGGTTAGCGTCGTATGAACAGCCTCGCGATCTGGCAAGGAGGACTGGGCAGTCGAGGAAAGCGATTCGCCCACAGTATTGAGGGCCGCTTCGAGGTCCTTGCGCGATACCGTGTCAGTTTGCCGCTCATCGAGCACACGAGCCGCCTCGTGCGCGAGACTGAGGTTGTCTTCGATTCCAGACCGCCACCCCGGAACGACGATTGGTGCATGCAACATTTCGCGGCAGGCGTTCATTACCGCGATCAGATGTCCCGCGAGGTTTCCGCTGTCGACGGAGGAGACGTATTTAGGCTCGAGTGGGTGCAGACTGCAGGTGTCGTACCAGTTGTAGAAATGGCCGCGAAATCGCTCGAGTCCGGATATCGTGGTGAGCGTCGCTTCCAATCGTTCGAGCGCGTCGACCGTGCCGATCCATCCGAGATCACGAGCAGTGATGACCGACAGTAAGTACAGTCCGATATTGGTCGGCGACGTCCGATGTGCAACTGCGGGCTCTGGATCTTCCTGGAAATTGTCGGGCGGCAGCATGTAATCCTTCGCCGACACGAAAGTCTCGAAGAACCTCCAGGTCCGCCGAGCTATCAGCCTCAGCGCACGAGCCTCCGTTGCGGAGACCGGATTGGGCCCCTCATCGACAGTCGGAAGGCTTACCCATCGCGCGACGGCAGGAGAAAGCAGCCATAGAACGATAAATGGCGCTGCTATAGGCCACGAACGAGGTGCGGAGTATGCGACGACCGCGAGCGCGGTAAACGCAAGCGCGATCGCTCCGCCCATCCGTCGGTAAAATCCCGGGAGAGTAAGCCGGGTGCGAAGGCTCGCCTGCGCGGCGGTGATCCATTCAAGCATTCGCCCGCGGGTCACGAAAATTCGGAACAGAGTTCGACCGATCGCATCCGCCATCAGCCACGCCTGATGCACAAGAAAAATGACTCGAAGTGCGGACTGCGAGAAGGCGAGCTGAATGTCCGAACCAACCGCACGCCAATGATTTTGTGCTGAGATGTTCGGACGGCGCGGCAGGATTCCGGCGAAAACCGGCAGCAGCGCGGGAATCGTAGCGCTGAGCAGAATGAACGCGGTCCAGACGACGGCGGCGTGCGGCGAAACAGTCCATCCCGCGATCATCGCCAGCACCGCTGCGGGTGCCGAAACAGATCGGCGCAAGTTGTCGATCATTTTCCAGCGGCCGACAGGCGGAAGTGACACAGCCGCGGAGTCGCCTGCGCCCTGGTGGAAGCCAAGAACCCAGGGAAGCAATTGCCAGTCGCCGCGAGCCCATCGATGTTCCCGGGCAGCGGCTACGTCATATCGCGACGGAAACTCCTCAACCACAGCGATGTCCGCGGCCAGTCCTGCACGGGCGAAGATTCCCTCAAAAAGGTCGTGGCTCAGGAGCGTGTTTTCCGGAACCCGTCCCGCGAGTGCAGCCTCAAACGCATCGATGTCGTAAATTCCTTTTCCGTTGTACGAGCCTTCATCCAGGAGGTCCTGGTATACGTCCGAAGCCGCGAATGCATACGGATCGATTCCGCTCGGTCCTGAAAAAACCCGTTGGTAGATCGATCCCTGATCGGTCGGGAAGGCAGGAGTCACTCGCGGTTGCATAACCGCGTGTCCATCGACCACGCGAAGGCTGCCGGGATCCAATGAAGGGCGATTGAGTGGATGTGCCATCTTTCCGATCAACCGCTTGGCGGTTCCGCGCGGCAGCCGGGTATCCGCGTCGAGTGTGATCACGTAGCGGATGTCGGAAGGCAACGCGGGTGCGCCCACATCGGTCACGAAGCTGGTGCCGCGTGCTCCCCGCAAGAGTTGATTCAGCTCGTGGAGCTTTCCGCGCTTGCGCTCCCATCCCATCCACTTTGCTTCGCGCTGATTCCATTGCCGTCGGCGATGAAGCAGGAAAAACCGTGCTCCGTCTCCTCTTCGGGTATGGATGCTATTCAACCTCGCGACTGCGCCGGACGCCGCAGCCAGCAGCGCGTCATCTTCCTCGAGCCTTTCCGTGGGTGAATCCGCCCAATCTGAAAGCAGAGCAAAGTAGAGATCGCCGTCTTCGCTCGCGAGGTAGTGCACTTCCAGGCGCTCGATCTGCACCTCGAGGTCTTCAAGTGTGGTGAGCATTGTGGGGACGACGACCATCGTACGAAGTTCAGGTGGCACCCCTTTGCGCAACTCGAGAGCCGGCAAAGGATGCGCGGGTATCCAGCTCGTGAACTGCCGGTTCGAAACGGCTACCGCAATATCCAGTGCCGGCAAGGCCGCCATCACGGCAAAGAAAATCAAGGCGGGTCCGCTAACGCCCAGAGTCGCAATAATGAACAACGGCAAAGCGATCGCCAGTGAACTGAACATGGCAATGGTAGCGAGATAACCGGAAATTCCGGCCGCCAGGCTTGCGCGAATCAGCCAATCCTTGACGGGCGCGCGGAATCCGATCTGTTTCTCGATCTGCTTGCGGCCTCTGGCGATGAGGTAATAGCCGGGATCCTGTTTGCGACTCGCCGTAACCTGGTCGCAGCCGACGTGACCGCACCGGGCTCGCTCGGCAGCCGTGATAGCAAAGTCAACAATCTCCAGCTCGGAAGCGCTCGAACCGCGCGCAAGCTCCTCGATCGCGTGCCGATAGCTATCCCGCGTAGGGAAGTCCATCTGCGCGAAATCGCTCTTGGCGCGAAGCGCCTGGTCAACGAGGCTGACGCTCTCGAACAGCTCCTGCCAATCGGCGGCGGAGATCAGACGCATACTCGTGATAACGTTGCGGACCGTAACGTTAACGGCCCCTTGCCGGCGATGCTCCTCCTGAACGATCTCGTCCGCGCTCGTGCCCTGAACCGAAAGCCGTTCGTCCAACCAACGAAGTGCGGGCGTGGTGATCGGATCCTGCTCACGCAGGCGTTGAACCAGTTGCACGGCAAACGCGGTGGCTAGCCGCTCCTGGCCAACCCCGCGCAGTGGTGCGTCGGAGGGGTCGCTTTGCGCGCTAGCAAGCTTCAGAATCCGGTCAGCCAGAATGTCAGCTTCTTGTCGCGCTTTGCCGCTTTTTACGATTCGCTCGGCACAGCGCCGCAAATTTTCGACCAGAACGATTCGGAGTGTGATGGGAACGGCCCACAACTCACCGATCGTCAAGGGCTGAACGCGCTGATATGCACGCACGAATCGGCACAGCATCTCGCCTTCGAAACGGCTATCGGTGTGCGCGACAAAAGCCCAGGCCAGCCCGTACACGCGCGGGTAGCCCTTGAGGGGACCTTCAGCGAGTTTCGGCAGTTGCCGATAATAGCCGCGCGGCAGGTCGTCGCCTACTTCGAGAATCTGCTCCTCGACGGCGTGAAAGTTATCGACTAACCAATCGGCCGCGGGCGTGATGGCCCGCTCGTTTCGGATCGCCGACGCGATCGCGCGGTATGCAGCGTGCAAAACGCGGCCGTTGTCTGCCAGCCGGTCGGCTAAGCGTTTTTGCGTGTTTGGTTTTTCGCTGATGCGTTGCGCGACTGCGAGACTCTCTGCATGCTGCTCCAGCCGTTCGATACCGAAGAGTTCAGCGCGTATCGGCTCTTCCGCATCGGAAACGAACGCCGGAGAAGGCGTCGTAAACATGCGGCGAATCGAATTCTTCAATGTGAAACGTTACTGACATGGTGCGGCGCGGAGCCGCGCATGAGAACTGGTGGCATTCAATTTCAACGAGAATGGAGGGAGCGGGCCGAAGCCCGCCCCCACTCTAAAGGGCTTTAATAGCGGTTGCGGCCACTATTGTTGCCACCGCCGAAACTCGATTCGCGAGGCTTTGCCTCGTTCACCTTTATGTTTCTGCCCTTGAGCTCAGTATCGTTGAAACGCTGAATTGCCGCAGAAGCTTCTTCAGCGGATGACATTTCGACGAAACCGAAGCCTTTTGACTGGCCGGAAAACTTGTCCATGATGACAGCGGCACTCTGCACCGTTCCGGCCTGGGAAAAGAGAGCCTCGAGATCGCCATTGGCGACCGAGTAAGCGAGATTACCTACGTACAATTTACTGGGCATTCTGTGCCCTCCGTGAGTTTTTGGCTGGGACGGTCGCGAACAGAAAACCCGGGCAAATTCCCGAGTCAGATGAAAGGAACGATCCGAGCGTACATGTCACTTCTACTCCTTCTTCCCGCGGAATGATAGCGACTATGATTTTGACGCGTTCATACACGGTCAATTAATACGGGCGGCTTGAATCGAGAACGTGACAGCACTCCCGAGAAGGACCCGGCAAACGGATCCCGTTAAGCGAAAGCGTTAGCTGAAGGACGGCCAGGTTCGTCGAATTAGAGTAGTTCCAACGCCTCGGCCCTTTTTTCAAACTTCAGCACTGGAGAAAAATTATCGTCAGCCTTCAATACGCCGCTGAGAAGATTCCCGATGCCGGCGACCGCCATAATTACGGCGGAAAGCAGGGCGAGCGATCCAAACACGAATATGACCGTGAAGACCATTGTCGCGATTATGTTAACCAACAATGTGAGCATGGTCGGCTTCTCCTTTCTATAGAGTCGTTGACGTCTTGGCGGGCTGGTCGCAGACAAACCCAGTCTGCGAGTGAGAGTTCTTAAATCATTCCCGCGCATCCTTACGAGCCCACACGATCCGAGCTGCCAGATGTGCTGAATCCATCAGGGACCGGAACTGCCACAGGTCTCCCGCCCACCATTGATCGACGTCCAGTGCCTCGGAACTAAGGCGCTGCGATGCACGCATTTTCGACTCTTCGCGCCATCGCTGCCATTCGTTGTATAACGAATCGAGATTGTTCGTCATCAAGCCAGCGTTAATCAGGGCCTCACGGATAGTGCGATATTCACGTTCAAGGTTCAGTTTCGCCAGTTGTCTTCGATTGTGAAATTAATCCGCTGCTCGTGTCTACCAAGTCGTCAGCAAACTCAACTTTATTCAATATTCGCAAATCTGACGTTACGTCGGCATTTTTCAAGTCAACAACACTCATCGACGCCTGCCTAAAACGGGTTTATTACTGTCAGCATACGAAAGCGCGTGCAGGCCGCGCACCAATATCAGAACGCTTGGCCGTTTCGATGACTCGTCACCAGAATCCCCGTCTGCCGATTGCTGCATATTGATAACTATAGCAGGGTTCAGAGGGGCCTGCTTGAAACCGGATAGAATCTGGAGATAGACGTAATTGTCTAGCAAATCCGGCTGGAAGACTTTCAAACGACCGATGATGCTATCCAGAACGGTGATAAAGTCATAGGCTGATGATTGTAAGATAATTGAGTGGGTCCACCGGCCAGTCGGTGGCCGGCTGATGTTGGAATACCATTTTTGTTCCGCAGCCACGCGATCGATAATCTCGAAGAACAATATGCATTCGCCTCACTGAGCGCATCCATATTGAGGAGTGAGGAAAATGCCTAGTACTTTTTCGGCAAAAGAGAATAAGGCCCTGACCGCAATGTGTGTTGGCTGTCTGAGGCCTACTCCGACCGCATTGATGGTCAGTCTGGCAGGCTCCGAGAACGGCAGCGGACCCAAACAGTATTCCGTCTGTTTCGTGTGCGCTAACAAGGGATGGCGTCCGCCTGGATTCAGAGGCATATATTCATCTCGGTACGAATAATAAGCTGTTTGCAAAAATAGTATTGGTTTCGTAAGAAGCATAGACCGCTTTGGTGAGGCGGCTCAGTGGTGGCTCAAAGAGGATCCTTCTTGGCTGCACATGGAGTAAATGCGATCGGTGCTTCGTTGTCGTGATACTATTCCAGTGCCGCCGTGTGTCGGGGCGCGTGCGCGCCTCAAGGAGGAAGTCGACGTGCAGGCGACCCATGTCGAGGACGGTGAGCCGACCGGCAAAGTGGCTCTAATTCTCGCGTTTGGGACTCGTGCTCGCGGGCGTTTATACCATCGTGCCCGTTCACGTTCATCCCCTTGGCGATTTCGCGAAACTGGCAGACCAACTTGTCGATTCTCAAAAAATCTCGGGGATGCCAGGGGCTCGAGGACCCGGCCCTGACCCTGCGCTCAGCGATCGATCGCATCTTCCATCACTATCGTGCCAAACTCGGAGGAGGTTCGCAGATGCCGGCTGAGCGATTTTCCGTTCAGTGGCTACGTCTTCCATCGCCGTCCTCTTCCTTCACCTCATCGATTGGCGTCCGCGGAGGCTATATCGAAAGCGGAATCTTTGCTGGATGCTTTGATGGTCATGCGTGCCGCCGGCGTTATACCGAGCTCACGAGCGAACACGGCCTGCGTCTGGTGCAATTTCCGATAGTCATCGAGCAGCCGGCGCGCTTCGCCATCCGGTTTGACCGGCCCATCCCGCGGAGTGCGACATAGATTTGCCCTGCAAGATATTCGAACTCTGCCCGGGCTGGTGCGGTCGGAACGTCAGCCTGTTCAATCCAAGGCATGACGCTGCGCATCTTCTGGACGAGACGCTGCACCTTGCGGTCCCTGGGCTGAAGGCCCGCTGCGGCGCGTACGTAAAGGCCGGTCTTCGCGCCGGCGACTGCAGGCCTGGAGTTCCGTTGGTGCTCAAATGCGCGCGCCCATAAGCGGCCGCCGAACCTGCCAAGTTGCGGCAAAGTGGCTCGAATTACTGGCGCGGCCTTTTTTGGCCCGCAGTGGATTGTCTCGCCGCCGCGTTACAAATGCTCGGTACAGTCAACATTGGTCAATGGGACTTGATCGCCGAGAAGCCGTCGATCCAAATTGCTCCGCAAACTCTCGAGTGCCTCTCAGTGCGAAGGTCCCGTAGAATCAGCGCGGTCCTTTGACTCGGTCAATCGAGGATCGTTCGATAAGGAGACCTATGAACTTTCGTCTGAAGGCCCGGAAGCTGCCTGGCGCTTTCGCCGCCGCCACGTTTTGGCGCGGGCGCTGAATCTCTACGCAAACGCTCAGACTCCTGCACTTGCATCCTGGAACGACGGGCCAGCGAAACAGGCGATCGTTTCTTTCGTCAAAGAAGTGACAGCCACGTCCGGTACCAAATACGTCGAGCCCCCGGATCGCATTGCCACCTTCGATCAAGACGGCACCCTTTGGGTCGAACATCCCTTGTATACTCAGGCCACCTTTGCGCTAGCCCGTGTGCACGATCTGGCCCTCCAGCATCCCGAATGGAAACAACGCGATCCGTTCAAAGCGGTTCTCGCGAACGACCGTGCGGCGCTGGCGAATTTCTCGGAATCGGACTGGGAAATTATCCTCGCAGCGACCCACGCGGGAATGACGACCGAAGCGTTCCAGCAGCTTGTGAAGCAGTGGTTGGCAACGGCCAGAGATCCGAGATTTCATCAACCTTACACGGTCCTCGTCTACCAGCCGATGCTTGAGGTCATGGATTACCTGCGCGCCAATGGATTCAAGACCTACATCGTCACTGGCGGCGGTCAAGAGTTCGTGCGGGTATACAGCCAAAGTGTTGATGGTATCCCGCCCGAGCAGGTCGTGGGATCGAGCATCCTGACCAAATACGAGTACCAGGACGGCAAACCGGTACTGATGCGCGAGCCGAAAGTGTTCTTCATCGACGACAATGTGGGAAAGCCCGTCGGGATCAACCTGTTTATCGGCAAGCGGCCCTACGCGGCGTTTGGCAACTCGACCGGCGACCAGCAGATGCTGGAGTGGACCCAAGCGGGCGACGGCGCACGGTTAACGATGTTGGTCTTGCATGATGATCCCGCACGCGAGTACGCGTACGGTCCCGCCAGTGGGCTACCGGACACCAAAGTTGGTACGTTCGTGCAGGCGCGCTACGAAGAGGCCAAGTCCAGGGGCTGGAACGTGATCAGCATGAAGAATGACTGGAAGCTAATTTTCACTTTTGACAAATGAAGGCATTGCGTAGACCCTCTCGGTCGGGGTTTTTCACCCTGACTAATAACCGGAGGATTACTTGAATATATACGCGATGGTTCTCACTTCAGTCGGTATGTGCTTGGCGGCGCTCCTGAGCCTTACGGGTGCGTCCAACGCGCAGCAACCCCCGTCACAGCTATAGACATTGCGTTGGAGCCGGATGCCACCATGGTGCAGCACGCGGAAGCTGTGAACGCGCGCCTGCGCTCGGCTTTCCCTAAGGGCTTTTCCCTCGACGCCACGCATCATCCCCCATATCACAATGTTGCAGCGTTTCGTCCGCACGGCGGACCTCGCGAAGATTTATGCTGCCGCCAGCAAAGTCTTCGAAAGCTACAATGTTACCAGTTTTAAATTGAAGGCCAACAAATACTACTATCTTGCCGACCCATCGCTGCCGGGCTTGGGCTTGTCGGGCATTGTCGTGGAGACCACTCCCGAATTGATCAAATTGCAACAGGATTTGATTGCCGCCGTGGCACCTTACACGGTGCAAACCGGAACCGCGGCCGCATTCGTCACCACTCCCGCTGCCCCCGATATTAATGACGCGACTATTCACTACATCGAGGCATATGGATATGCCGCTAAAGAACTGATCCGTTTACCGCTGTAAAAGTGAGCCACCCCGGCCAATAGACTCCGGCAGGAAGCCGGAGGACGGGGATGCTGAAGATGGATCAGGTGCATGTACTGCGACATAAGGTGCTTAAAGAGGGGCAGAGCATCCGGCGGGTTGCGCGCGAACTTGGGTTAAGCCGTAACACGGTAACCAAGTATTTGGATCAACCCGAGCCGGTGGGACGTTCTCGACGTCAGCGGGAGAGGCCGGTGTGGGAAGCGGTGAAGCCGCGGCTGGAGGAACTGGTGGCGGAGTGGGAGCCGCGAACTACCGCCAAGCAACGAATCACCGCGATGCGGCTTCATCGCCAGCTCAAGGCGGAAGGTTATCAGGTCGGAAGGACGCTGGTGGGCGACTATTGGCGCGAGCGGCGCCGGCAACGAGCCGAGGTTTACGTGCCGCTGATTAATCGCCCGGGCGAAGCGCAGGTCGATTTCTTCGAGGTGGTGGTGGAAGTCGGCGGCGAACGGCGCAAAGCCTGGGAGTTCCTGATGCGGCTGATGTACTCGGGGCGCGAGTTCGCCTGGCTCTACGAGCGCTGCGATCAACTCGCTTTTCTCGACGGCCACGTGCGGGCATTCGCGCATCTGGACGGCGTCGCACGGCGCTG
>DASXMJ010000153.1 GCA_036495685.1 Candidatus Binataceae bacterium
ATCTAGACCAAGTAAAGGACAGCGCAGCGGGCGCAATGAACTTCTTGGTGTTTAGCTTGAGCGCATTCGTTGGACTATTCTTCGGCTTTACCCTGGCCGGGCTCTCGGGTGGACACGAGCTCACTGTGACGACGTTCCAGTCCGCCGACTGGATCTGGATTGTAGCCGTCGTTTTATCGTTCGTGCTGACGCTGTTCCTGCGTGAGACAGGCTTGGCGGCAAATCCGGCGAAAGCTGCAACGAGCGGCATCAAGGCCTGAGGCTCTGGCTCAAAGTTCTGACCTCCTGATCTCAGGCCGGTTTCAAGGACTTTGTGCTGCGACCAGTTTGTAGACTAGGCGCAATTCGGTGCCGGGAAACAACGTTCCGGTGGCATTAAGCTCGTCACAGAGATGCCTGATCGCCTCATCCGACGATTGGTTGGCGAGCGGATGGAGCCGGATGGTGAGTGCTTTGGCTTGCTGATCTGGCAAGATATCGACCTCGGTACTGTAGATGGCTCGCAGCAGGCTGCGGGAATCATCATGACGCGCCATCTTCTGATGAATGATTTGTACCATGGCTGTCTCTGCCCGGTATGCGATCATCTTGATGGTGTCGAGGAGATGCTTGCTCTGCGTGCTGAGCCGATCGAAACGCGCCGCTTCGGGCAACTCGCGATACGTGATGTGCTTCTTGGTCGCTTTGCGCTGCGCCTTGAGTTCAGCCACCTCCGCTTGCAATCGCGTGATGCTGTCCTGCAAGTCAGACTTACGCTGGACAAACGCCTCCACCTTTCGAGGTTCAATCTCGTCCTCCAGGCTGATCGCGCCGTACTCAGCCCTTTGTCGGTTGAGCAGCCCGACGGCTTTTCGTACTTGCCCATCGAGCGTGCGGTAGGCGGGATTCACCACCATCGTGGCCTCAGGAATGCCTTCCACGCTGTAGTCAACAAGCCCGTCCAGACGGTAGCTTTGCCGCAGCGGAAGAAGTTTTCCTGTGACCATCGACTGAACATGGCCGCCGCTAGCTCGGCGCCTGATGCGCGGTAGTCGGTGGACAGAATGGCTGTTTGGTTACCGCTTTCCGTCAGCTTGCGGAACTCCCGCACCCAGAGCCGATTGCGCAGCTCGGTGCCCCGCTCGGCGAGCTGGATCGTGGTCCGATGGCCGGAAGGCAAGCGAATTTCCGTGGCGATGAATTCTTCCCGGGGCCAATCCGGACCCGGATATTTGTGGTAGGTCAGGCAGGCGATGCGCCTGTCCTTCATCCTGGCGAGAAAGTCAGGACTGTAACCTTCGCGATCGAACACCATCGTGAAGCGATGCAGGCGAGGATCAGCGGCAAGCTGTTCAGCGTCCGGTTGGTTCGGCACATCTTGCTCGAGCACCGGGAGGATGTCGTGCTCGATCGCCTTCAGCATGCCCGGATCGACTGGCTGACTCACCACAAAGAACGGCTTGCCGTCCATCGCATTGACCCAGTAGTCGGCTGTGGCACTCAAGCACAGACGCTCGCGGGCAACATAGTGCTTGGGTAACTGCTTGGTCTTGCCGTGATACACCCGAACGTGGCCGTCAACATAGAGCACTGCCGCCTCGTCCGGCGCGTCCAACATCCACTCCTTGCAGAGCTCGGCGCTCCAGGCGAAGGCTTGCTCCTGATCCGCCAGATGCTTGAGCTTGATGCGCAGGGTCCGCACTTCCGGCGCGCGGTCGAGGCCGAGAAGCTTGCCCCACTCGCCGGGGGCGTAATAGCGCAAGGCTTCCATCGATCGCAGCCGAGCAAGCGTCATGAACGCGAGCAACAGAAAAATGGTCTTCAGGCCATAGAACCCCTTCGGCAGCCGAAAGTATTCGCCGGCATGACGTAGCAGCCCACTGACTAACAGTGCCGGCAGCGCCAGGAGAACACCGCCCTTGGCGATATCCAGCGCCGCCGCAAACCGCGGCCCGGCTTCATTCAGCTGTCCGAGGCTCGCCGCCAGGCGTTCCAGCGTCGCAGTCGCCCCGCGTCCCATCGCAGCGGCGCAATCCTCTTCCGCGCGCGCGCTCTTACTGCTCGCCGCCAGAGGCGTGCCGCCATCCGCTTCGCTATCTTCGCCAATGAGCTCCGCGGCCAGGGCGGCGGTAGCGTCAGAAGTTTTTTTTAACGGGCGTGCGAATCCGCCCCGCGCGGATCGCCTTCTGCAGCGTGTTCAGCTTCACGTCGAGCTGTTCGGCAACCGCCGCCACGCTGGCACCTTCCGCGAGGCGCTCTTCAGCCTGCACAACCACAGCATCAACCAACACCGCCGGACCGCGCGTGACACGCGGGGTATAAAAGCCTTTCGGCCCCTTCCCGCGGTAAATCTTCACCGATCGCTTCACGCTGATCGACGTAACACCGAATGCCCGGATGATGTCGCTCTGCTTGGCGCAGCCTTGCACACAGAACTGACTGGTGATCATCCGGAAACTGGCGATATCATCTTCCGCATGACTGAACACCGGCAGCTGCCCGCTAAAATAGGTGATTCTGCCGTCCTGCTTGCCAAACGCCAGCACGTCCGTGATGGCGGTGACCCCTTTGGGGAACATCGGCAGATGAAGCTGCGGCATGACCGATCTCCTGCAGCGAGGCACAGACGGGGTCCTGCTCCCACCCAGACGGTCTGGCAGAATCCTCTCGATTCTGGCCACATACAGATCGCTCTCAGCCGCACTCCAACTCTACAACTCTGAAATTCCTGGCTTTTTCGTCCTTCGTTCCAGATCAGGCCCAATCCCGAGATCAGGAGGTCGGAAGTTCCGGAGCGCCTGCGCCACGACGGGACCACAGAGATCCCACTCGACATCCCCGCCTTCCGCGCCGCCGTTCGGCGCCTGCGCGAGGCCGGGGTCAAAGCCGTCGCGGTCTGCTTCCTCTATAGCTTCGTTCGACCGGACCATGAGATCGCGGCCGCGCGAATCATC
>DASXMJ010000154.1 GCA_036495685.1 Candidatus Binataceae bacterium
TGCGTTGGCCCGCCCGGAATGGGACATCTCGAAGATTCGCGCCTTACCGCCGACCTCGCGATGGCGCGTGACTTCGACCTTGGTATCACGGGACCGCCGCTCAACATCGCGATGGACTTCATTGCGTCGGGTCTGGTCGAGATGGTCGGGGGAATACTAGCCGCAACTGTGCTTGCCGCCTATCGATTGTGGGCTCCGTTGCTGCTCGCCGGTGCCTGGCTCAGCACGCACTGGCTGCTGCGTGAGAGCGGCGTCTGGCGGGATCGTAACACCGATGAGGTTCGCGAAGCTCAGCGGCATGCCGACTATGCGTACCGCCTCGCCGTCGATCCGCCCGCCGCCAAGGAGTTGCGGTTGTTCGGCCTCGCGGCATGGACTATCGAACGGTTCACCAGCCGGCGTCGGCGGCTCTTTGACCTGCGCTGGGAGGCGACCCGGTTGCGGGAGCGCCCAGTGGTATGGAGCGTCCTGATCGTCCTTACGACCAACCTCGTGGTGTTCTGGGCAATCGTACACGACGCGGTCGTGGGGCGGCTGTTGGTCGGGCAGGTCGTCACGTTCGCAACCGCGGCAGTCAGCACCAGCATGATCGCCTTCGGCGGCTTGTCGTGGGCGCTGGACGGTGCTGCTGCGCCCGCCGCCGCGGTCCTCCGTCTTCAGAACGCGATGGGTGCCGGGGGCGAATTAACGCGTGGGAGCCGAGCCGCGCACAACATGCCCGCGCGGGCGATTCGCTTCCGCAACCTGCGATTCGCCTATCCCGGGACGGCGGGTCAAGCGGTCCTCGATGGATTCGATTTGACGATTCCGGCCGGTTCTTCGCTTGCGATCGTCGGCCAAAATGGCGCCGGGAAAACCACTCTCGCCAAGCTGCTGTGCCGCCTCTACGATCCGCAGCAAGGTTCTATCGAGATCGATGGAGTCGATTTGCGGGAGCTTGACATCGATGCATGGCGCAACCGCGTCACTGCGGTATTTCAGGATTTCATCCGATTCGAGCTATCGCTCCGGGACAACGTCGCACCGGCCGGTGCGCCGGACGGGGTCATTCAGCAGACACTTGCCGAAGCGGGTGCTGCGCACCTCACCAGTTTGGATACCATACTGTCACGCGCATACCTGAACGGAACCGATCTGTCGGGTGGTCAGTGGCAGCGGATCGCGCTGGCACGCGCACTGTGCGCGGTGAAGCTTGGCGCGGGCATGGTGCTACTAGATGAGCCGACCGCACAACTCGACGTGCGCGGCGAGCAGGAGATCTTCAATCGCGTCTTGGACGCGACCCGCAATGCCACAACGATCCTGATCTCGCATCGATTCTCTACCGTGCGCCACGCGGACCGAATTTGCGTTCTCGAGCATGGCCGGGTGGTTGAATTTGGTACCCACGACGAGCTGATGACGGCGGGCGGACGTTACCGGACCATGTTCGATTTGCAGGCTTCCCGCTTCGGTGAGCCGGTTGACCACGAACGAGAGGAGACCCTCGATGAAGCGGGTTGACGATCTGCCGGCCGCGCTACCCGCGATGTGGCGTGCCTTCAAGCGGGGCTACCAGGCGGAGCCACGCCTGCTTGCCGTTGCGTTTGGTCTGTCGCTGCTTGCGGCCCTCCCTGATGCCCTGGTGGCGCTGTGGTTGATGCTGTTGGCCGACGGATTGGCGGCGCATAACCGGCGGGAGGCAATTGCCTCCGCGCTGGGGCTGGCCGTCTCCGCGGTCGGTACCTGGTTTCTTCGCGTGACTAGCGATCGGGTCCAGCGCAGGTTCCGCGACCGATTGACGATCGCGCTGGAATCTCACGTGGCACAGCTGCAGGCCACCGTCGCGACGATCGCCCATCACGAGCGTCCTGAATATCTCGATCGGCTTGCGGTGTTGCGCGACCAGGTCTTCGTACTCGACCACATGTACATGTCCCTCTTCTCGACGTGCGGATGGATTCTTCGGCTCGGGGTGACCGTCGTCCTGCTGACGTCGATTGATGCGCGGTTGTCGCTACTGGTGCTGTTTGCGCTCCCGACGGTGCTGACCGCGACGTGGCGCCCCGGTATCGAGCGTGCTGCCGAAGAACGGGGCGCGTCGGCCAACCGGCTGGCACGGCATCTTTTTACCACCGCCACCACCGCGCCACCGGGCAAGGAGGTGCGCGTCACGCGCATTGGAACTCGGCTGGCGATGCTGCGGCGCGAGGCTTGGGAACAATGGTATAGGCCTGTCGCCGCCGCCCGAATGGCGAGCGCGATTTGGCATACGCTGGGTTGGCTGACCTTCGCCGCCGGTTACATCGGAGCCGTGGTGTTCGTCACCTATGGCCTTCACGCAAGTGCCGGCCAGGTGCTGCTGGTGCTCGCCGCCGGCTCCAGGCTGTCCGCGTACATCGGCGCCACGGTCGGCGAAATCGGCTTCTTGCGCGGCATTTGGCTCGACGGCTCCCGCCGTCTGGCGTGGCTGGAGGACTATGCTTCCGCGCAAACCAAGGGCGCAGCGCTTCCCGCCCCGCGGCGGCTACTCGAAGGTATACGCTTGGAGAATGTCTCCTTCGCCTATCCCGGTACTCAGCGTCGGGTGCTCGAAGATGTGAATCTGGATTTGAAGCGCGGATCGGTAGTGGCGATCGTCGGAGAAAATGGCGCGGGTAAAACCACACTGGTAAAGCTCCTGGCGCGCCTCTACCAACCGGATCAAGGCAGAATCTTGATCGACAGAACTGACCTTGCGGAGATTTCTGTGGAGGATTGGCGCGCACGCCTCGCAGGCGCCTTCCAGGACTTCTTTCGCTTCGAATTTCGCGCGCGGCACACGGTTGGCCTGGGCGATGTGAGGCGTCTTGATGACCAACCGGCGGTTGTCACCGCGGTCGATCGCGCCGGTGCCGATGACGTCGTGGCAGGCTTGGCGGTCGGCCTCGAGACGCAACTCGGCCCCACTTGGCCCGGCGGCGTGGACGTCAGCTTCGGTCAATGGCAGAAGCTGGCCCTGGCCCGTGGCTTCATGCGAGATGATCCGCTGCTGCTGGTCCTCGATGAGCCGACGGCGGCGCTCGATGCTGAGACCGAGCACGCGTTATTCGAGCGCTACGCGGCTGCCACTCGTGTTTCCACACGAGATAGACTCGGCGACTCCCCACGAGATCGAATTACCATTCTTGTCTCGCATCGGTTCAGCACCGTGCGCATGGCCGATCTGATCGTGGTACTCGACGGCGCGCGGGTCGCGGAAGTCGGCACCCATGAAGCCCTGATGGCAAAGGGAGGACAATATGCCGAGCTATACGGAATTCAAGCGGCAGCGTATCGCTAGGCTCTGGCTATCTGGCAATGAACCTGCGCTTTAGGCAGTCGTAACCAGAGAATCGGTCACCGAATCAGTCTTCGGATTGCCCCCTAGACCTTCGGTGCGTCGCATGGGGGCGACCTAAAAATCTTTCCTCCCAAAGACCTGTGCGGATTCGAGTTCTTCGTTACGCCAACTTTCGAAGCCCGAAGTAGTGGTCTGATTTCATTGGATCGTAATCGATCCCGCCCTGAGCATTGACGAGGGGTCTGGACCTAGAGGGCCGATTTCGCCCGGAAGCGGCGTCCTCTCAGCAGTCACCTTATTCTGAATCGAGAAACGTCAAGGCCGCGCTCCATGCGTCTGGCGAGTTCAGGATTCCGAGGTGTGCGGTTCCAAGAATCGCGTCGAATTGCCCTTGGCCGGTCAGGTCAACCGAACGAGCCCCGCTCAGCAAAGCGCTGCCAGAGAAATCATGTCGTACACCGTCGCGGTCCTCTGCAGGAACGGGAGCGAAAAAACCATCCTGAGCCGACAGATAGACGAAGTCGCCACTCTCTGGGGATGCCCGGAACACATTTCGAATCACAAGGTACCTGGTCGGCCCCGGGGTTTCGCCTGCTGCGTTGAGGGTCGTAAGGAGCTGGGTATGGTCAGAGCCGTATTCGTCGCATATCGCGCTGTTCGGAATGAATCCCCCATTACCCGGTAGCTGAAAATAGTTGGCGGGATTCGGCGAGCAGTCGATGATCCCGTGGTTTGGGCCGTCGATCGCGACCAGCGAGCGAACCCTGGAATAGGAGTGGTCCTGGAACATCCATTCACGAGTAACGGTCACGCCCAGACTGTGGGCAACGATATCGACCTGCGTCGCTCCGGTGTACGCCATTACTGCCCCTACGAACGCGCGTAGCAACGGAACCGCAGCAGCAGTGCTGTGAGCGACGCCCGACTTGAGAGTGGGATCGCTTAAGAGGTCGCACTGGTCTCCCTCGTAGCCAAGACCCCACAGCTCGCCGGCTTGATATCCATTTTCAAGAAAATACTCAGCGAAGTTGTGGATGTACCCGA
>DASXMJ010000155.1 GCA_036495685.1 Candidatus Binataceae bacterium
CCTGTCGGGCCGGGGAGAACATTTCTCCTCCGGGCATGACCTTGGCAGCCCCGACGAAAAAGCAGACGCGCAGCGACGCCCCTACGGAAAAGGTTTGCGGGCGATTTATGAGCGGTCGCGACGGCTATTTCTGGACAACACGCTCCGTTGGCGGGACCTCGACAAACCTACGATCGCACAGGTGCATGGCTACTGCATTTTTGGCGGATGGATGTTCGCGGCTGCTATGGATTTGATCGTAGCCGCGGAAGACGCGATGTTCCTGCCCTCGCTACTGCAGTATTTCTCGATTCCCTGGGACGTGCCCATTCGCAAAGCTAAGGAAGTCCTGTTCCAGAGCCGCTTTGTGCGGGCTGAAGAGGCAGCCCGACTGGGATTCGTAAACGTGGTGGTGCCTCGTGAAAAGTTGGAAGAGGAAACGCTGGCGCTCGCGATGCGGATCGCTGAGAGCGATCGCATGACACTCAAGATGCTCAAATTTGCGCTCAACAATGCTCAAGATGCCATGGGCTTTCGAACCGCGGTTCGCAATGCGCACTCACACCACATGCTTGTGGGGGTGGGACCGTATCTGCGCGAAGCGGATCAAAGCAAGTTACCAAAACGAATGCCGGGAGTTGGGCAGGCGCTGAATAAGCTCGGAAAGTAACTCGTCTCTGTTTAAGCTAGCCAGCCGCGGCCCCATCTGTTTGCGCCCTTGGGTCGGAGGGAAGCGAAAATTCTTAAGCGCGGCAATCGAGCTTGGCCCGAGAGAATCCGGCTCGTTGGCGGAGACTGCGGGGCCGCTCTCGACACGTAACTTAAGTTTCATTGTGAGGAAGCGGTTAAATTGACCGACATTCCCGATGATCGGGTCGGCAAAATCCGTCGCCGAGGGGGCGGTGTACCCTAGGCTTGCAGAGACCCACCATTTGGGTGATTTAATTAAGGACGAGGGTGGAGGAGGTGGCAGATCGCGCCGAAGGGGTTGCAGGAGATGTCACCGCGAGAGTGGTCTGGGGAGGCGAGGGGATGAGTGAAAGATCGAGCAACCAAGAGGAAAAGCACATAAACCGCCGCCGTTTTCTGACCATGGGCTTGCTAAGCGCCGCACCGATTGTGGTCCCGGGCGCGGCGTGGGCGCGGATGCGGGTTAAGACTTCCAGCTCCAGCACGAGAGAACTGGCGCGCACCCTTAGCTTTTACAATTTGCACACCGGCGAACGCCTCACGACGGTCTATTGGGAAAAGGGTGAGTACCTCCCGGCCGCGCTCGACGAAGTCAACTACATTCTTCGCGACTTTCGGCAAAACGAAGTCAAGCCAATTGACCCCACTTTGCTCGATCTGCTGGTCACGCTTCGCGACCGACTGCAGTCCCAGGCGAACTACGAAGTCATTTCCGGGTACCGTTCACCGCTCACCAACGCAATGCTTCATTCTCAAAGCGAGGGAGTTGCCGCGCACAGCCTGCACATGGATGGCCGCGCGATCGACATTCGCCTGCCCGGCCGGCCGCTCGGCCTGGTCCGGTTCGCAGCGCTCTCGTTGCGGCGCGGCGGCGTAGGTTATTATCCGGGTCGCTTTGTGCACGTAGACACGGGCCGCGTGCGCTGGTGGTAGACTATTGTTTGTCCAGGCGATGTTAGGTTAAGCGCGCCCGCGAGGGCCGCAATCAGGCATCCTCTGACAGATAGTGGGCACTAATACTTGGTGGCAACCGCCACCAGACGCTCCGCCCTATGGTCGTAGGGGGTTGCGGCCAGGCTGCCGTAAGTCGCAACTTCGCTGAAACCAGCTTCCTTAAGTAACGTGCCAAGTTCGACGCCCGAGTACGGCCGCACCACCAGAGTGGATTCGCGCAGTTCCGTTCCTCGCAGTTGGATCCAGTGTGATTCGAGTTTTGACCATCCGTCGAGCACTCGCCGTTCCTCGATCACAATGGTGCCATCCGCGCGTCGGTTCCAATCGCGCTCGCGGAATTTGGCCGCAACTACTTCCTTGCCGTTCATGTCTAAGGTGAGCTTCGCGCCGGACTGCAGAGATTCGTAGACGTTGCGTGCTACGCGCAAATCATCGGTGGCATCCTCGAAGTAGCCGAACGATGTGAACATGCTGAGCGCTCCATCAAAGGCTTCGCGCCGCACAAAAGCGCGCATGTCGCAGTGAACGAACTCGATGCTCAGGTTTTCCCGCGTGGCGCCATCACGCGCCTGTTCGAGATAGTGAGCGGTACGATCAACCCCAGTGACCCTGAAGCCGCGGCGAGCAAATTCAAGGGAATGGCGCCCAATGCCGCAGCAGAGATCCAGCACGCGGGCGCCCGAGCCAAGCTTCAGCAAGGCTACCAGCTGATCAACTTCGGCACGCGTCTGCTCAAGACGTGCGGGGTTGAACATGTGGTCACGAAAGGTTTCCCAGAAGGTATCGTCCTCGTACCACTCGGCCATAGGCATTAACCGCCTCGCTTTGACACGGTAGCCCAGAATTCTGTTCCCGGGGGCCGAATGCGACGGTTGCAGAAAACGAAGAAATCAAGGCGTGGGTCTCCCCGGCAGCTTTTTCTAAACCAGCTGGCAACAAGACCCATGCTTGGGTTCGTCGGCATCCCCATTACGGGGTCCGGAACTGGTGCTTCGCTACATAACCTTACGCAAGAAATCGAAGATGAGTTTTTGCGCTTCGCCGCATGCCGACAGATTCGACATCTGTATAAAGCCGTGCGGCATCTCGTCGAAGATGTGCAGCTCATGACGAATGTCCGCGCGCTTAAGCGCCTCGCCGATCGCGTGCGACTCCGGCAACAACGCATCGGCAGTCCCGCACACGACGAACGATGGGGGCAGGACGCCGGGCTTGATTGCTCCCAGTGGGCTGACCCGCGGGTCCTTCAACAACGAAGGAAAGTTGGCATTTCCCACGTATGCTTTTGCCATTCCATCCATCGTGCCCTTGGCTCGTTCGAGAGTTGCCGGGAAATCGTACACACCGTAAATCAAAATCGCGGCCTTGGGTCTGGGTCCCGAATAGTTTTCGGCGGCCAGCGCGGTCAGCGAAGCTGCGGTGAGGTTGCCGCCAGCCGAATCTCCACCCACCGCGATCCTGTTGCTATCTCCCTTCCATTGCCCGGCGTGGTCGGCGGTCCACTTGATCGCGGACACGCAGTCTTCCAAGCCAGCCGGGAACGGATGCTCCGGTGCCAGCCGATAGTCCACATTGATCGTCAGGAAACCGGCCTCGGCGAACTGCATGCCAAGTTTGCGATGGGTCTTGGGGTTGCCAGCGACCCACCCGCCACCGTGCAGATAGACCACAACCGGAAATGGTCCGCTGCCCTTGGGGACGGCGATATCGGCGCGTAGATTTGGACGCAACTCGACACCCTCGTGCAGGGCGCCGATCTCCGGCAGGTCCTGGTTCATCATCGGAGAGAAGGTGTCCATCGTGCTGCGTAATCCCGGAATGTCGGTGGGAATCGGCGCCGAAGCAAGGGCCTTCAGAAATTCGCGTTCTTTTTCCGTCATGGTCGTCCTCCCGAGGGTCTAAATGGGTAAGTAAGCTCTACTCGCAAAGCCCGGTCTCCGGCAACCGAATGGAAAGCTTGGTCCCGGAAACACCGCGCCCGCGTCGGCGGTGCGGCGACGGTCATTTCTGTAGATCGTGAAAAGGACGCGACGAGTTTTATCTCGGCGCCCTTGCTGTCACGCAAACAGAGGAGACCTATTGCTGGGCGCCCTGACCCACCGCGGCTTTCACCAGGGTCTGCAATTCACCGCTCTCGTAAAGTTCGCGGATGATGTCGCATCCGCCGATGAACTTACCATCTATGTACACCTGCGGAATTGTCGGCCAGTTGCTGTAATGCTTGATTTCCTCGCGCAGTTCGGGGTCGGCGAGAACGTCGGTGGTCCCAAATGGCACACCCAGTTCCTCGAGAATCTGCACCGTCGCCGCCGAGAATCCGCACTGTGGAAAACTTGCGGTACCTTTCATGAAGACTTGAATCTTGTTACCGCGGATCGCTGACTGGATTCGTTCAATTGCCTCGGACATGGTCCTTACCTCCGATTTTCGTACTGCGCGGGCGTGAGGGTCCTCAGGGAAAGTGCGTGCACTCTCACTCGCATCGCATCGCCAAGTGCTTTGTACACCGTTTGATGCCGCTCGACGAGGCCCTTGCCCTCGAACACCGTACTCACGATCAGTGCCTCGAAATGGTCTCCGCCGCCGGTGGTGTCTCTGACCTCGACATGAGCATCCGGGATTCCCTGCCGGATCAGAGTTTCAACTTCCTTCGCATCCATCTCCGGTTATTTAACCGACTACCGTGGCGCGATTCCACACCTGTGAAACGGCTTCCGCATATTTTCCGCGGTTCTCAGATACTTACGGAATTGCCGTCTTCGCTGTCTTTGGAACCTTTCGGGGCGGCACCCTTCATCAGATCCCTGGCGGTTTCGCTAAGCTCGCCGGGCCTTCCGGCTCCCATCACTTTTTGCACCAGGCGGCCGTCGCGACTGATGAACAGAGTTGTAGGAATCGCCTCGACCCCCAGGGAATCGACCACCGGTGCACTCGCGACCAGCACCGGATAGTTGATCTTGAACTTGCGCACGAAAGGACCGATATCGCGAATACCATCGCCCTGTATGGTGTCACACGCGACCCCGATGATCTCGAGGCCCTTGGATTTGTGGTAGCGCGAATAGAGGTCTTTCAATTCCGGTATCTGCTTGCGGCACGGCGGACACCAGGTTGCCCAGAAATCGACGATCACCGGATGGCCGCGGAACTGGCTGAGCCGCATTGGGTTGCCATCCAAGTCCTGCAACTCGAAATCCGGCACCCTCGGCGCGCTAATGGGAATTACGCTTTGTGCAAACCCCGGCATGGAAACCGCCGAGCCAACGATCGCGACCGCCACCACCAGCAAACTTAGCCCGATCTTGGCCGGCATCCGGGAAGTGGCTCGGGTGGTAAAGAAGTGGGCCGCCACCTTACACCTGCTCGACGACCGTGGCGATTCCCTGACCGATGCCGATGCACATCGTCGCCACCCCCAACGCGACACGACGACGGTGCATCTCGTGGATCAGGGTCACCACCAGCCGCGCGCCCGAGCATCCGAGGGGATGCCCCAAGGCTACGGCGCCGCCGTTCACATTGAGCTTCTCTTCGTCGATCTTGAGGTCGGTGTTACACGCGAGAACCTGTGCGGCAAACGCCTCGTTAATTTCGAATAAGCCGATATCCTTGATCCCGAGGCGGGCGCGGCCGAGCGCCTTACGGGTTGCGGGAACGGGACCCCATCCCATGATCTCGGGGCGCACGCCGACAACGGCGGTGGCGCGAATTTTGGCGAACGGTCTGAGCCCGAGATCGCGTGCACGCTCCGCACTCATCAGCAGCACGGCGGCGGCGCCATCGCTGATTTGTGAGGAATTGCCCGCCGTAACCTGTCCGTCGGACTTGAACGAGGGTTGCAGTGCGGCGAGCTTCTCGAGGCTGGTCTCCGCGCGGGGGCCCTGGTCGACGTCGACTGTGGGGCCGTCGGCCAACTTGATAGGGACGATCTCCTCTTTGAACCGATCGCGAGCGGCGACAGCGCGCTGATTGGAGCGCAGCGCAAAGGTATCCGACTGCTGGCGGGTTATCTTATACATGTCCGCAAGCCGCTCCGCGGTGAGACCCATAAAGAACATGTCGCGCGGAAACATCTCGAGCAGTTTGGGATTCGGCACGATCCCCGAACCCATCGGCACGTGGGTCATGTGTTCAACCCCGCCCGCGAGGGCGACCTCGCCGGCGCCGACCATGATCTCCTGGGCAGCGAAGTTGAGCGCCTGCAGACTCGAGCCGCATTGCCGGTCGATCGTGGTCCCAGCGACTTCAACCGGCAGCGCTGACAGCAACCCAATCATCCGGGCGACGTTCAGACCCTGCTCGCCCGATTGATTCGCACATCCGAAGACTACGTCTTCGATCTCGGCCGGATTTACTTTGGGATTTTTCTCAAGCAGGCGGCGTATGCAATTCACCGCGAGATCATCGGCACGGATGTCTTTATAGTACCCCTTGTCCCTAGCAGCTCTGCCGATCGGCGTCCTTACGCCGTCGACCACGACAACTTCGCGCACGAGGGATTCCTCCATTGCCGGATTTTGCCGCCGCCCCGTGAGGCGCCGGCGGAGACGTCTATATGATACTCCGCTTGCGCAACTCGGAAAGGTGCCAAGAATCATAGCCTAGCACACGCTCCAAGACGGCGTCGGTGTGTTCGCCGAGCGAAGGCGCACGGGTAGCAGGAATCGCCTTGGAGCCGGTGTTCTTGAAGGGAGAGCCGGGCACGATCAGATCCGGATACCCGGGATGGTCTGCCCGCAGAATCATGGCACGCTCCTGCAGATGCGGGTTACGGGTCACTTCCTCGACGTTCGCGATCGGAGCGCATGGCACTGCGGCATCGCCCAGCAACCGAAGCCAGTGATCGCGCGTCTTGGTCATGAACCGGCGTGCGAGAATTGCCTCGAGTTCCACATGATGCGAGGTGCGCTCCGCATTGCGGATGAAACGTGCGTCCTCCTTCAACTCAGGCATCTCGATCGCGTCGCACAATCGCTGCCAGATGGCTTCGTTGCCCGCACCCGCTACAAAGAAACCATCGGCTGCGCGGAATTGCTGAAAGGGCGTGATGGACGGATGGCGAGTGCCGAGCGGTCCGGGCACACGGCCCGAGACCGAGTAGCGCGCGAGCGCGTCTTCCAGCATCGCGACCTGACAGTCGAGCATCGCAACGTCGATATGCGTGCCCTTGCCATCGCGGTCGCGAATCCGCAGGGCGGCCAGGATAGCCGAAAGTCCATAGAGCGCAGCCGAGAGATCCCCGATTGAAACGCCGCAGCGGGTAGGTTCGCCGTCGGGCGGTCCCGTGATGCTCATGGTGCCGCCCAGCGCCTGCGCGACGATATCGTAGGCGGGCGCTGCGGCCATTGGTCCGGTTTGTCCAAAACCGGAAATTGAGCAAAGAATTACGCGGGGGTTGGCGGCCACCAGCGCCGGGTAACCGATGCCGAAGCGCTGCATGGTGCCGGGCGAGAAATTCTCGACTACTACATCAGATTTTGCCGTCAGCGACAGAAATATCTCTACCCCTTCTTGCCGGCGCAGGTCGAGGGTGACGCTCTGTTTGCCGCGATTGACGCTGTAGTAGTAGCCCGAGTCTCCGTTGGGAAGCATCGGTGCGAAGCTGCGCGAATCGTCCCCGCGTCCGGGTAATTCGATCTTGATGACCTCGGCGCCGAGGTCTGCGAGGTTCATCGTGCAGAAAGGACCGGCTAGCACCCGAGTGAGGTCCAGCACGCGAATCCCGGCCAAGGGCTTGTCTTCGATCATTGTCTAAGAGCCGTCTCCCCAAACTTCCGAAGTTCTGTTTTTCCAAACTCTAGATCCGTTTGGGACATCGGCCCTGAGGCAGATACCCCGAATCGACCAAGCCAATCGCGGCGCACGAGCGGTGCCACCAACTCGCTTTAACCGGCGGAATGCGGCGCGCCTGGGCTCATCGATTGTGCGAACGTTGGAGCTCGACACGATCTTCCTAAAATAACCGTTCGAGCAGCAGAGCTAGCGCCGCCGTTGGCGCGCGGCTTCGCTCGCGCGCATCGCCTCCGCCGGGGTTACGATGAGCCGAGGCTCCTCGCGCGCTCGTTGCTGTTCCTCGGCGACCACATTGCCAAGTTGCATTCGGATGAATCCGACAATGAACGGGACGCGCTTCAGATCGGCGACGTCGCGAATCTTGGCCGCCGCCGCAGCTGCCCAGCCGGCCTCCTCGCGCTTGCCGTTCTTCAGTAGGTAGTAGGCGATGTCCTCAAACCGCCTCCGGATGCGTGCGCCGCTTTCAGCGCTCAGCAGATCAGCGATCGCGCTCTCGACGATCTGGACGACACGATCCTGCTGTTGCATCTGGTTGAGGACAATCGTGCTTTCGTTGGCGCGGTTGAGCTCTTCCACGTAAGGAGCAACCAACGCGCTCGCGAGCTTCCATTCAAGCAGCGCGGGTTCCTTCAGCAGATCGAGCGAGGGATCTTTCGACGCTTCCGCAGCAAGTTCTGAATAAATCGGATGTTGGAGGTCGGTTGGCGGCGACGAGTTGATAAGTTCCGCCCGCAACGCCAGAAAGTTCCCCACCTTGCCGCGACGCGCCTCAGGCGTGTGCCGATAGGCTTCGCACAGCAGGAAGTCTGCCAACCGCCAGTCGGCATCGACCAGGCGCATGCCGGACCGTCGCTCCAGCTCCTCCCGCTCCTGGCGCAGCTCGCGACGCGTGATGTTGCCCGCGATCGCGCCGACCAGGCCCTCGTCCTCAGCGGTAATTCCCCACAGTCTGACCACGCCTCCCTGGGCACGCGGCTTGGTTATCCAGACTATCCGGGCGCCTTCGGCATCAATGGGGGACAACAGGGCGCTCAGGTGGGACGCATCTGCTGCCGCCGTTGGGCGCGGTGCCGATGCGCGGGTTTCCCTTGGAGGCTCGATGCCGCGTTGATGGAGTTTGAACAGAGAGCGACGAATCTCACGGCGCAGCGGCCCCGCCGCCGCCTCCTCCATCTCGGCGAGCATTGCCGCGGCGCCGCCGTCAGCTATGTTGCCGAGGGCGCGCGCAATTGCGGTGGATGGAATATCGGAGTTCCTCCGCAATTCGCGCAGTTTCGCAAGCGCAGTCGGAGCCGGCGCCGCGGGATCAAATCCGGCGGCGGCCAAAGCGGCGGCATCGTCCGGGGCAGACACCCAGCTAGACTATGTGACGTTCCGCTCCCTTGTCCAAGGGAAGAGAAAACCGCGGTCTGGGGCAGATGGGCGACAGTTATCGACCTGGCAAATTCCCTGCCCAAACCTGGCACGCGGCCTCGATGATCTTTAAGACAAACTCGTGCGCTCGGCCGTTGCCTGGTTTGCGCATTCGGCTTGTCGATCCGCTGCACTCTCCTCGACGATCCGGTTTGAGAATTGAACGAACGTTTAGCTAATGTTGGAAGTCGCGCGCAGGCGCAATTCCAACCGGGAGCAAGGGAGTCGGCTGCCATGATGACCGGAGAACAATACAAGAAGAGCTTGAACGACGATCGCGAGACCTTCTTCGAAGGGGAGCGAGTCCGCGACCTGGTGACCCATCCGGTACTCGGGCCTTGCGCTTCGCGGGTGGCCGCGGGTTACGACCGCTGGTTTTCGCCTAAGCCCGACGCGGTCAGCCCGTTGATGGCGATTCCACATTCCGCCGCCGAGCTGAAAGACCGCATTCCGCTGACCCACGAATCCGACATAGTCTCGGCGGTCACCTACCAATCGATCATGACGCTGACCACCGCGGCCACCCGGATAGCCGACGCGCTGCCGCACTACGCGGAACGCATTCGTAGTTATGTCCAAGGCGCACAGCACCGCGACATCCGAATAGTCGAATGCATTACCGACGCGAAAGGCGACCGGAGCCGTCCTCCCGGCAAACAGGACGATCCCGATGCGTATACACACGTGGTCGATCGCCGCAAGGACGGAGTCGTCATCCGGGGCGCGAAGCTCCACATCACGGGCGCATCGCTCAGTCACGAGTTGATGACCATTCCAACCAAGGCGATGAAGCCAGGGGAAGAATCTTACGCGATTGCGTGCGCGGTGCCGGTCAATTCGCCGGGCGTCAAGATCGTCGATACGACTTACGCTCCGCGGCACCCCGACAGCCGGGTATTTCCGATTTCTTCCCACATTCACATGCCGGAAGGGTTTGTGATGTTCGATGATGTCTTCGTGCCTAACGAGCGCATCTTCCTCGATGGTGAGTTCGCGCAGGCGGCGGTGTTCGCACACTCGCTGGGGTTGTGGGAGCGGTTAGGGGGTCTTTCCGCAATGGCGGAAGAGGCGGATCAGCTCGTCGGGTTTGCACAGCTAATCGCGGAGGCGAACGGTCTGGCCAAGGAGAGCCACATCAAGGAGAAAATCTCCGAGATGATAATTCACGCAACCCTGGTGCGTGCCGCGCTGGAAGCCGCCATCGCGAATTGCAGCATTAACCCCGAGGGCGCTTTCCCCGACGAGCTCTACACCAACGCGGGCAAGTACCACGCGGCAGCCAACTACAACGCGATGGTGCGGCATCTCCACGACATTTCTGGGGGATCGGTGCTGACCGCGCCTTCAATTGCCGACTTCGAAAACGAAGTGACCGGCCCGCTGCTGCGAAAATACATGGGCACGATGAACGGGGTCGATGGCGAGTACCGCGCGCGCTTGTTCCATGCGATTCGCGACCTCACGGCCGACGCCTACGGCGGATGGAAAGCCGTGACCAACGTGCAAGCGGGTGGCGGCCTTTACGCGCAACGCATCGTGACGCGTAGATACTACGACCTGAAGGGCGCGAAGGAAAAAGCAATGCACGTCGCGGGCATCAAGGACCAGGTGTCCAGCAATTAGACGCAGGTTGTAGAAGTACGGACGTTCGGATCCTCTCGGGCACGCTTGGTCGGTCGCAAACCTCGACCGACAGGACCCGGTCGGAGGACCTTGAGCGCGGGCTTGGATTCGACTGCCGTGGCGCATATGTCACGCCTCACAATCCACATTCGTCGGCGCTCGCGGCGCGATGGGCCTCGTTCGTCACTGGCGCAGCGGAATGCTCGATTGTGCGGCAAGGCCTGAGCAGTCTTAGTCCCGGCCGATGATGCCGGCGGAGAAGAATCGCGGGCACGCGCCGAGGGAAAAAGTCCGGGTGGCGCGGAGGTTTTAAGTCTTTGTAACGCGCCGCTCGGTCTGGTCGGCGGGCAACTTGCGAGCTCGCGGCGGGCATATTTCCACCGGGAGTCTCTGGTGGAGTAAGTTTCGGTCAATGGCTTAGAATGTGCTGGCACTTGGCGTCGGGTTCCGAGCGGGCTCTCCGTGAAGACCGTGGCGGGTGACTGGGAAAGGACCAAGCGGAATGAAGATCGGCGGATTTTATGAGCATCAGCTTCCACGCCCGTGGACGCGCGATTCGGAACATCAGCTCCTGAAGAACGCGCTCGAGCAGGTCGAGCTTGCCGACCGCAGCGGCTACGACTACGTGTGGGCGACCGAGCATCATTTCCTGGAAGAATATGCGCATTCCTCGGCGCCGGAGATCTTCCTGGCGGCCTGCGCGGCGCGCACCAAGAACGTCAGAGTCGGGCACGGCATCGTGCAGATGCCGCCCTATGTCAATCAACCGGCGCGGGTCGCTGAGCGTATCGCGACCCTCGACCTGATTAGCGACGGTCGATGCGATTTCGGCACCGGGGAAGGGGCTTGCGAGGTCGAGTTGGGCGGGTTCTCCGTACCACAGGAAGAGAAGCGCGCGCTTTGGTTAGAAGGGCTGCAGACGGCCGTGCGGATGTTGGTTGAGGAGCCGTTCACCGGCTTCGAGGGCAAGTATATCAAGGCTCCCAGCCGCAACGTGGTGCCCAAGCCCCTGCAGCAGCCTCACCCTCCGCTGTGGCTGGCATGCTCGCGGCGCGAAACGATTCTGCTCGCGGCCAAGCTCGGCATCGGCGCGTTGACCTTCGCGTTCGTCTCTCCCGACGAATCGCGCCAGTGGGTGCGCGACTACTACTCGACGCTCGAAACCGAATGCGAACCGGTCGGCTACGCGATCAACCCTCAGATTGCAATGGCCTGCCCGTTTCTGTGCGATCGCAACGAGCAGCTGGTGCGCGACATGACGCACGAACACCACGGCTTCTTCATGTACGGACTCGGCCACTACGCATTCTTCGGGCACCATGAACCGGGCAAGACCAATCTCTGGGAGAGTTACAAGAATCAGCCGGTCAAAGTGAAAATCGACGACCCCCTGGCCTCAGCGTCGAACGTGCAAAACTGTGTCGGCACACCCGAGCAGATTCGGGCAACGCTGCGTGGTTTCGAAGAATCCGGGGTGGACCAGGTTCTGTTTCTTTCGCAAGCTGGCAAGATTCCGCACGAGTTGCTCATGTCCTCGATAGACCTGTTCGGCCGCGAAGTTCTGCCCGCGATCAAAGAACGCGACCATCAGCGCGCAAAAGAAAAAGCTGCATTGGTGGAACGGCTCAGCGAGAAAGCGATGAAACGCAAAACCAAGCCCACGCCACCGCAGGCGCCGACGGTGATCCGGGCGGCCGGACATCACTGATTTCGGGGAGGATCGACAAATGATGCGGCGTGGGACTCGATTCGGCTCGCTCGAGAACTACGAAAAGGGTGGGGTGCAGGTCATCAGTGACGATCCGCGCAACTACGTCTTTTCGAATATCTTCGAAGTCGCTTCCAGGGCGCAACCCTACGAAAAGGTCGCGGTAGGCAAGAATCTCAAGTACGTGCTCGAAGCGGTTCGCGCGGAAGGACCCTCGCCGTGGTATTCGGCCTCGCACGATGAGGCAGCCATCGTAATGGATGGGGAAGTCGAAATTCGTCTGGTGAAGCTTAAGCAAAAGCTCGTCGCTGAGGATCATGAGGGCACCACCATGCTGGAGGGGAATCCGCAGGGAGCAAAGATGGGCTACATCGTGGCCCGTCGCGGTCATATGGCCCTGCTTCCCAAGGGGGCCGCCTACCAGTTTCATGCCGCCAAGCCGGCGGTCATTCTACTTCAGACCATCCAGGGCGATCTGACGGTCGAGAAGTGGAAAGAGATCTGCGAGAAGTGACCACAGGGCAAGAGGTCGCAATGATGGCGGAAGAGCAAACCACTAACGAGTATGGCTACCGTTCCTTCGCGGTCGGCGGATTCAAGTTCGCGCGCGACGAATACTTCGCGCACGTCGCCTGGCCGGGCGGCACCCATACGATGTCGGTGGATGCGTTCCTGCGTGCGCTGATGCGCGATATCTCTTGGAGCTTCTTCTACGGGGTCGTCAACTTCGACCAAGTGTTCGGCACTACCAATCACTATGGCAACGTCGACGTATTCGCCGGCCTCTACAACGCCGGCTATCGCGCGCAAAACAAGCAGCATTGCGAAAATTTTAAGACCGAGGAAGTCCGCGCGGTGTTCGAAGCGATGCTCGACGACTGGACCAACGAGGGCTTCGATCCGTTCGCAGCACCCGAAGAGACCGGCACCCCGTTCGGGCCCAAACGCGGCAATAATCGCGCGGCGATCAATCGTAAGCGGCTGGTTGCAAACCGAATGACCGGAATGAAAGCCGACATTCCGCTCCGTAGCGACGCGGCCGGCAACGTTGTGAATCGGCAGTTTGCCGACGTGCCCCAGGACCAGCCCGAGGTTCACGCGGAGGCCGGCTTCGAGGATGAAGTTCACGCCTTCAACTTTTTTGCCTACGTGTCGCGTTCGGACGTTACCTGGAACCCGTCGGTATGTTCCGCGGTGAAAGACAGCCAGGTGTGCGCGACCACCGAAGAATTTATCCTACCAATCATTCACGGAAACGATCGGGTCGAATGGTTCGTTCAGCTCAGCGACGAAATTCACTGGGATATTCAGGATCGCGACACCGGTGCGCCGCGCGCCCGCGTGGTGATGAAGGCCGGCGACGTGGCCGCGATGCCGGCCGACATCCGACATCAGGGGTATTCGCCGAAGCGTTCGATGCTGCTGGTGTGGGAGAACAACGACGCCACTCTGCCGGAGCTATACGCAAATAAGAAGCTGAAACCCAACCCGGTGGATTTCTAGTCGCGCACAACACGCGAGCCGGCTGGAGCAGAAATTCCTGGCAAGCCCTCATGCATCTCGAGACCAAGTTATTTATCGATGGCGAGTTCGTCGCTGCTGCCGACGGCGCCACCATCGCAGTCCTGAATCCTCACGACAATTCCCGGCTAGCCGAAGTCGCTGAGGCGCGCCCCGCTGATGTCGACCAGGCGGTCGCGGCCGCATGGAAAGCGTTTCCCGCGTGGCGCGCAACCGCCGCAGCTGAGCGCGGACGCTTGCTGCTCAAGCTGGCCGAGGCAATCGAAGCCCACGCCGACGAGCTGGCGAGAATCGAATCACTTGATACGGGTCATCCAATCCGAGACACGCGGGGACTGGATGTTCCGCGCACCGCCGCCACCTTCCGCTACTTCGGCGGCATGGCCGACAAGCTTCAAGGCAGCGTTGTACCAGTGGAGCAAGGCCTCCTGAACTATGTGGTGCGGGAGCCACTCGGGGTGATCGGACAGATCGTGCCGTGGAATTTTCCGGTGATGTCCACAAGCTGGAAGATGGGTCCCGCGCTGGCGGCGGGCAATTGTGTCGTTCTGAAACCTGCTGAACTCACTCCGCTGAGTTCTCTGAAGGTTGCGGAGTTGGTGCGGGAGGTCGGCTTTCCGCCCGGGGTCGTCAATATCATTCCCGATTATGGCGCGGTCGCCGGTCAGTACCTCGCCGAGCATCCGCAGGTGACCAAGGTCGCATTCACCGGCTCGACCGTGACCGGACGTAAAATCGTGCAAGCGTCATCGGGTAACCTAAAACGTATTCAGCTCGAGCTTGGCGGCAAGGGCGCCAATATCGTGTTCGAAGACGCCGACCTGAAGGCCGCGATCGGCGGCAGCGCGTTTGCCATCTTCCACAACCAGGGTCAGGCGTGCATCGCCGGATCGCGGCTGCTCTTACACAAACCGATCGCCGAGCCGTTTCTGGAGGGGTTTCTGCGACTAGCAGCCTCGATAAGGCTCGGCGATCCGCTCGATCCCGCGACCGAAATGGGCCCGCTGACCTCGATGACGCATCGCGAACGCGTACTCAACTATTGCGAGGTCGCGAAGCAAGAAGGTGGCGAGATTCTGATCGGCGGCAAGCCTCCCGCCGACCCCGGGTTGGCTCAAGGATGCTACGTTATGCCGACAGTCGTCCGTGCCCGCCCCTCGGATCGCGTCTGCCAGGAGGAAGTCTTTGGTCCGTTCGTGACAGTGACAACCTTCAAAGATGAGACAGAGGTGGTCGCCATCGCTAACGACGGCGTCTATGGGCTGGGGGGCGGGCTCTGGACGCGAGATCTCCAGCGCGCTCATCGGGTTGCAGACCGACTTTCCACCGGCATGGTCTGGATAAACTGCTATAAGCGGGTGAACCCGGGCTCTCCCTTCGGCGGCGTGCGCAACTCCGGCTACGGACGGGACATGGGATTTGAGGCCGCGCTCGACTACACGGCTCCGAAGTCGGTCTGGGTCAACGTGGATGCCGCGATCCCGCCTTTCTATCGCCGCTGAGGCGCCATGCTGCGCTTTACATATCAGGCACTACCCGCGCGAGTCATTTTCGGTGCTGGCAGCCTGGAGCGCCTGCCCGACGAGATCCAGCTTCTGGGCGCTTCGCGCGCATTGGTGCTCGCCACACCTGAGCAGCGTGATCAGGCGCAAGCCGTCGCCGGTCGAATCGGTGCCCGAGCGGTGGGAGTGTTTGCGCAAGCAACCATGCACGTGCCACTCGCGACGGCCGAGGCCGCGCGCGAAGAAGCTAAACGACTGAGCGCGGATTGCTGTGTAGCGGTGGGTGGAGGTTCCACCACCGGACTCGCAAAAGCCATCGCACTCGTTTCGGCGCTTCCGATTCTTGCGGTGCCGACTACTTATGCGGGTTCCGAAATGACTCCCATCTGGGGATTGACCGAGGCCGGCATCAAGCGGACCGGGCGCGACCCGCGGGTACTCCCCAGGACCGTGATCTACGATCCGCAGCTAACCGTCACGCTGCCGCCCCTGCTGTCTGCCACCAGCGGAATGAACGCGGTCGCGCATTGCGTGGAAGCACTGTATGCGGAAGATGCGAATCCGGTCATCTCACTGATGGCGGAAGAGGGTATTCGAGCGCTCGCAACCAGCCTTCCCGCAGTGGTTAAGAACCCACACGAAATCGAAGGACGCTCGCAAGCTCTGTATGGTGCGTGGCTTGCCGGTGCTTCGCTGGGCGCGGTGGGCATGGCGCTTCATCACAAGCTCTGTCATGTGCTCGGCGGCACCTTCAATCTGCCCCACGCCGAAACCAACACCGTCGTGCTGCCCTACGTGGTGGCATACAATCGGGCTGCCGCACCCAAAGCCATCGCGCGGGTTGCGCGAGCATTGGGTGTCGACGAGGGCGCGGCCGGCCTGTATGCGCTCGCTGCCTCCATGGGCGCGCCCACCAGCCTTGGCCAAATTGGAATGAAAGAAAGCGATCTGGATCGCGCCGCCGACCTCGCGGTGGAAAGTCCCTACTACAATCCGCGACCTGTCACTCGCGAGGGAGTTCGTGGGTTGTTGGAGTATGCATTCTGCGGGCGTCCGCCGACACCGCGTTGACGTGGAGCGTGAGTCATGAAGAGCGGGACCTCTCAGTCAGCTGAAATTCGCGCGCGTCTCAAACATCCGATTATCGACTCCGACGGGCATGTTGCGGAGTTCGAGCCGGCGTTTTTCGATTTCCTGAGGGCTACCGCGGGTGCTGAGATGGTCGAGAAGTTCAAGTCGCTAAGCGACAGTCCCTACTTCTTCCGGTGGTACCGTCTGACCCCCGCGCAGCGTCGCGACCTGCGCGCGCCGAGGATGCAATGGTGGGTACATCCCACCCTCCAGACTCTCGACCGGGCGACCAGTTCGCTACCCAAGCTGCTACATGAGCGCCTCGACGAAATGGGTCTCGATTTTACGATCATCTACCCGAGCATGGGCATGTTCATGCTGCACATGGGCAACGATGAGATGCGTCCCATCCTCTGTCGCGCCTATAACGACATGCACGCGCAGTTGTTCTCGGCATACTCGGATCGAATGACCCCCGCCGCAATCATTCCCATGCATACCCCACGCGAAGCGATTGCCGAGCTGGAACACGCGGTACGGGACTTGAAGCTCAAGGCCATCCTGATGCCCTCCTTCGTCCGTCGCCCGGTTGCCGAAAAATCGGCACGCGGCTTCTGGTCTGACAACCTGTGCATCGACAGCGAGTACGACTACGACCCGGTCTGGGCGAAGTGCCTAGAATTGAAAGTAGCACCGACCTTTCACTCGCCGAGTAGCGGGTTGGGATTTCGTACCTCGGTCTCCAACTTCGTGTACAACCATATCGGCCACTTCGCGGCGTCGGCGGAATCCATCTGCAAGGCGCTGTTCCTGGGAGGGGTGACGCGACGTTTCCCGCAATTGCGCTTCGCATTCATGGAAGGAGGGGTTGCGTGGGCTGCGACGCTGTACGGGGATCTGATCGGGCATTGGCAAAAGCGCAATCTGGAGGCGGTGAGGAACCTGGCGCCCGACAAACTCGACCTTCCGCTGATGCGAAAGTTGTTTCAAGAATACGGCGGCGACTACGGCGAGGCGGCAGTCGCCCGCCTGGGCGAGGACCGGTCGCACTTGCTATGGGGCGGGCCGGAGGATCCGTCCACGCTCGACGAGTTCGCTCGCTGCGGCATCAGCTGCAAGGAAGATATCCGAGACCTATTCGCTACCAAGTTTTTCTTCGGCTGTGAGGGCGACGACAAGCTGACGGCGCTGGCTTTCGACGCGAAGAAAAACCCGATGGGCACCCGGTTGGGCGCTGTTTACAGCTCCGACATCGGACATTTCGACCTGCCTGATATGCGTGACGCAGCCAAAGAAGCCCACGAGTTGGTGGACGAGGGCTTGATTGACCGACGAGACTTCCGCGATTTCGTTTTTGCAAATCCGGTGCACGCGAAGGCGGACGTAAATCCGGATTTCTTTAAGGGAACGATTGTAGAACAAGACGTTGTCCGTTTGCTGGCCGAAAAACCTTCGAAGGGTGGGCCGGAATAACCATGAAAACACCAACCGCAGCTGGAATTACGCGTAATGCGATCGCCCGAATGTCGAAATGCAAGGACCCGCGCCTCAAGCAGATTGTTCGCTCCCTCATGAATCATCTTCACGATTTCGCGCGCGAAGTTAAGCTGACTCCCGAGGAATGGCTGGCCGGCATTGAGTTCCTGACCGCCGTGGGCCACATCACGGATGAAAAGCGCCAGGAGTTTATACTGCTGTCGGATACGCTCGGGCTGAGCGCGGTCGTCGATCTGATGGCCAATCGCAAAGGCGAATCCACTGCGACTGATTCGAGCCTGCTCGGGCCCTTTTTTCGCCAGGGTGCCCCCATGTTTCCGATAGACGGAGATATCTCTCACGGCGCATCTGGCGAGAAGCTGATGGTAGCGGGGCGGGTATTGAACACCGCTGGCGAACCCGTCGCCGGCGCGCTGATCGATACCTGGCAAGCCTCCTCGGACGGAATTTATGACCTGCAGCAAAAGAATTCAGACCAAATGAATTTCCGGGGCCGCTTGCGAACCGGGGCGGATGGGCGGTTTCGCTTTCGCTCGGTTAAGCCCTCGAGCTATCCGGTTCCCTCGGACGGTCCGGTAGGAAAGATGCTGCGGACATTGGCGCGTCATCCCTATCGCCCGGCCCATGTCCACTTCAAGATCGCGGCGCCCGGCTACCGGACCCTGACCACCGCCTTATATGTCGCGGGAGACCGCTACCTGGACTCCGATGTCGTTTTCGGCGCGAAGAAGTCGCTCGTGGTCAGCTACCGCGGTTCGGGAAGGAACGGGGCCGCGTCGACCATCGAATTCGACTTCGTCCTCGATTCCAAAGAATCGACAAAGAAAGGAAGACGCGGGCAGCTTGCGGCGTCAATGTAACTCATCGTCGTACCGCGGCGAGCGTGACTCATCGCGGGAGTCGCTCTGCCCGAAACGAACGAGGGCCCAGCAGATGCTGGGCCCTCTTGGCTGACAGTAATTCGGCGCAGCCGCGACTAAAAGGCGACCTGGTAGCCGTCCGCTTCGCGCTGTTGCGCCAGGATAAGGCCGCGGGTCTGTTCGCGGTATAGCCGGGCATACGTTCCATTGCGCCGTAGCAGATCGTTGTGTGTGCCGACCTCGGCCACGTTGCCGTGGTCGAGTGCGACGATAAGGTCGGCGGTGACCGCGCTGCGCAGGCGATGGGCGATCAGGAAGACCGTGCGGCCTTCCATCAACCGTTCCATGGCCTCATGAATGAGGTTTTCCGACTCGGAGTCGACCGCCGAAGTTGCCTCGTCCAGGATGACGATCTTCGAGTCTTTCAGAAACGCGCGGGCAATCGCGAGCCGTTGGCGCTGTCCGCCTGACACCTTGACTCCGCGTTCGCCAATAATCGTGTCGAGCCCGTTTGGTGACTGTTCCACGAAGTCACGCAAGCTGGCCTGTTCCAGCGCCTGCCACATCATCTCGTCGGTCGCATCGGGACGCGCGTAGAGGAGGTTTTCGCGCACGCTTGCACTGAACAGAAGCGCATCCTGAGTGACCATACTGACTGCCTGTCGCAGCGATTTGAGCGTGTAGTGACGCACATCTTTGCCATCCACCAGCACGCGACCGCCAGTCGCGTCGTAGAAGCGCGGAATCAGGCTAGAGAGGGTCGTCTTGCCGGCGCCGGAACGGCCCACCAGTGCGACTCGATACCCGCCGGGGATGTTGAGATCGATGCCCTTTAGAACCTCGCGACGCTCCGCACCATCGCGCGTGGGATATCCGAAATGCACGCCCTCAAAGGTCACCGCGCCGCGCTTGACCGGGAAGGGGCGGGCCAGCGGATGGTCCCCGATCTCAGGTTTCAGATCGAGAAAGGCGAACATCCTCTCAATTGCGGCGAGCGAACCCGATACGACGATCGAGAGCTGGGCGAAGCGTTCCAGCGGCACGTACACAAACTGCACATAGAGAAAAAACGCCATCAGGGTGCCCAGCGTGGTCGTGCCGCGTACGATCATGAGAGCTCCGACCCACAGCACCACCGCCGGTGCGGAACGGGTCAGAAGCTGGATAAGCATTTCCTGCGAAGCCGCCAGGCGCACCTTGTCGATCGAGCGCGAGTACATATCGCCACCCTGTTTCTGGAAGCGATGCACCTCGCGCTCCTCTCCGCCGAACGATTTGACGGTGGTCGCGCCAATGACGCGCTCGTGCACCTCGCCGGCTATCTCCTCAACCTTTTCCTGCATTCGATGGCTGACTGCCTTAATTCGCGGCGAGAAGATACGGATAAAGACTACCCAGAAGGGCGCGATCGCGAGCGCTACCACCGCCAGGCGCCAATCCATTGCGAAGAGCAGGGCCACCACGATTATCAGCGAGGTTGCGTCCATCCACACGTCGACGAACGCCGAATCGATGAGCTCGTTGGCGCGAGAAACGTCGTTGAGCACCCGGGAAACAATCGCACCTGCGGGATTGCGATCGAAGAATGAATGAGGGAGCCTCTGCAGATGGGCGAACAGCTTGCACTGCAGATCATAGATGAGTCGATGACCGGCAAGACCCGCCCAGTAGTTGCGATAGTAGCTGGCCGCGGCCTGGGTCGCGTAGGCGAGCAGGAGCACGATGCTCAACGCGGCGAGCTTGCCCTGGACCGCCGTCCCCAACCCGAGCAGGTTGGCAATGGCGATACACCAGTGATCGATTTTGAGGCTGATGCCATCCGGATGGGGATGAGCCGCAAGCAGGACATCGACCACGTACCGGAAAGCGATCGGGAAGGCGAGCGGAAGGGTAAACTTGCCGATGCCCATCAGGGCGGCACCCACAACCAGCTGCGCGTTCGGTTTCAGAAAGGACAGGAACCTGAGCAACGGATGCTTCGAGGTCTCTTCAAGTTTGCCGTCCATATTCGTAAAACGCCTTTCGTTTCTCGGGAGTCTATTCCCCCGAACTCTCAGCCGGTAAACTGCAATCGGCGTGCCCCTTAGATCCGGCGCCAGGATCCCTTAATTTCTTTGATTTTGGGGGGTATTTTGCGCAGGAACTGCACTTCGAACGCAGTTGGGCTGCCGCATTTCGTGAGGCTCGTTAGCTCAACTGGTGTACACGGTTTACGCTAGCGAGTAAGGGGGGGCGTGGCCGTGGCGCGACAACCAGAACAAAACAAGAATTTGGCCGGGCCAGGCGACGTTTCGGCCGTCTAGGGATGGCTACCCCTCCAGCCGGAACCGATGTATCTGCCGCGGGCAGCGTCGCGGTTGGCTCGGGCGAATCGGTTCGCGAAACCTTCACGATTATCTCGGCCATCGTTATCCTGCTCGTCTATCAGGGCTATACCCTCTCCATCGCCGGGATAGCTTCACCCTGGATTTCCAAGAGCTTCGCGCTCAATCAGTCCAAGCTCGCCGAGCTCTTTGCCTGGATGTCGTTGTCGGCCTTTGGTTCGCTGGCACTTGCGCGCTGGGCCGACCGGGTCGGTCGACGCCGGATTATCTTGCTCGGCTTGCTGCTCTCTCCTCTGCTCTCGCTGGCCAGCGCAGCGGCCGGCGGTCCCGTATCTTTCGCGATTTTTCAAATACTGATCGCGGCGCTTTTGGGCGGCTCGGTAACGTCCGCGATAGCTCTGCTGGCCGAGGAGCTTCCCATGAACCAGCGCGCCCGCGGGCAGGCCGCGGCCGCGACCGCCAGCGCAGTCGGCGGCGTGCTCGGATACTTCGTAATTCCGGTGCTGCTCAAACTCGGTTATTCATGGCGCTGGCTGTTCGCTCCATCCGTCGCGGGTATCGCGTTGCTTTTGCCGGTGGCTCGGATGCTTCCGGAGACGCAATGGGCGGAGCAGCGATCCAAAGGCACCACCACGAAAAGCCGCATCTACGACGTCTTCAACCTGATTTATCGTCGCCGGGCACTGGCACTGATCTCGAACGCCGCGCTCGCCACGGTGGCGGGTACCGCAGTAAATGGGTGGCTCTACTACGAGGCAGTTTCCATCATCGGACTATCGCCGACCAAGGCAAGTACACTGGTAGTCACCGGAATGCTGGTCGGTATGCTTGGCTTTCCGATTGGGGCCTGGACCTCGGAACGCTTCGGGCGGGTGCCCACCGTCACCTACTTCGGCGGTGCCGCCTGGCTGGGTGCAATTGCTTTCTACTGGTGGCCAAACGTGCCGTTCGCCTGGCCGATGGTGTGGCTTACCTCGATCTACTGCTGGTTCAAAGTCGGCTCCGGCATCATGACGGTGGGGGCAAACGCGGCGGCGACAGAGCTTTTCCCCGCCGCGCTACGCTCGACCATCATGGGCTGGCAGATGATCGTCGGGGCACTTTTTTCGATGCTCGCGCAGGCAATGATCGCTGCTTTGATTGGTCCGCTCGGCGGCCTTACCAACGTGATTGGCTACTTAGCGCTGCTTGGCCTGCCCAGTGCGCTCATCTTCGGACTGTTCATCGATGAAACTCGTGGCTTGCCACTCAAGGTCGCCGCCAAGGAAGACGAGTGGGAGAAAGTTCCCGGTCGGGCGCCCCTGGCGGCTTCGCTGCACAAACCATGACGACGCGCTTGAGCAGAAACGCACGGGTGCTTGCCGCGCTCAGCGTGGCATTGCTGATGGTCGGCTTGTGCGTCACAGGTGCGCCCGCCCGCACCCGTCATCGACGTCGAAAACCGGCGCCCACCTTGACGCCTACTGCAACCCCAACTGTCGTACTACGCCCGGTGGTGCTTATCACCGGAGGTACCGGTACCGTGGACGTGCCGACCGGCCAGAGCCCCGCGGTTCTCGATAGCGTCGAAATTTATGATGTCGAGAACGGTCAATTTCTGCCGGTCGAGAAAATGGACTCGCGCCGCGACCACCACGATGCGTGCAGGCTTACGGACGGCAGCGTGCTCATTGTCGGGGGAGTCGATGCCGTTCTGGTCCCCACGATCATGTTTCCTGGGCCGGCAATGCCCTGGATTCTGAAGTCGGCCGAAGTTTTCTCGCCCGAGGATGGCTTTGGCAAGGCCGTATACATGGGCGATCCGCGCGATGAGCCCACTGCGACAGTTCTCCGCGATGGCAAGGTTCTGGTCGTGGGCGGCAGCACCGATGCAGCCGAACTGTACGACCCGAAGACCGGCGCCTTCGCAGCGACCGGAAAGATGGAGTTCAGTCGTTATCGACAAACCGCCACGATGCTCACCGACGGGAAGGTTTTGATCGTGGGCGGAGGCGACCGCAAAGCAGAATTTTACAATTCCGCGACCGGCAAGTTTTCAGTTACTGGTTCGATGAGCAGCGATCGGATTTACCACACCGCAACGCTCCTGACCGACGGACGCGTGATAATCGCAGGCGGGAGCCCATATTCGCGAAACGCGGCGCTCGACACGACGGAGTTCTACAGTCCGAAGACCGGACTTTTCAAATCAGGACCAAAAATGAAAGAGAGCCGCGCCGGGCATACCGCCACCCTCCTCAAAAACGATCTGGTTCTGATCGCGGGTGGGCACAACGACAACTCGGCCGAACTCTACAATCCCTCGAAAGGTAGCTTTGAGTCGACCGGAGCGATGAGCACGGGGCGTTACGGGCATTCGGCAACCTTACTGCCCGATGGCAAGGTGCTGATCGCGGGAGGATTCGATCTTACGTTCAAACCGCTGGAGTCCGCCGAACTGTACGATCCCCAAACTGGCAAATTTACGGCCGCAGGTACGATGATCATGGCACGCGCTGCGCACACCGCTACGTTGATCTACGTGCGATGGCCAGTGAAGTGGGTCCTACCCACTCCGACCGCGACCCCAACTCCCACCCCCACCGAGACGGCCACCCCGACGGCGTCGGCCACCCCTACAGCGTCGGCCACTGCTACCTCAACACCGACGTCAGTGGCTACGGCATCCCGCAAGCCGCACGCCAGCGCAAAGCCCCCGGCGTCTTCTACAAGAAAACCAGCAACTCCCGCCATCGTGAAGAAAGCGGAAACTCCGAGGTCAACCAACCCATCTGAAACGTCAACCCTTCGCGCGACCGTCACACCGAGGGAATCCGTAACTATACTGCCGACGTCTTCGACTACGGTTACCCCGACTGCCACGACCGGCACTACGCCCGAAATTCAGAGCACGGCGACCGCGACGATGAGTCAGGCACCTACCGAAACCGGGACAGCTACGCCGACCACGAGCGAGGTCCCGACCGACACCCCCACGGCTACACCCACGACGAGCGAGGCTGCAACCGCTACTACCACGGCGGCGCCGACGATGAGTGAAGTCGCTACCGACACGCTTACGGCGACGCCAACCACGATGCCCACCTCGGCCGGGTTTACCGGCACCGCAGGGCTACAAGCGACCGCGAACTCGACTCCCGGCGCCGAAAACGAACCGGCACCTTAAGCGAGCCTCTCGAGGGCACGCTAGTTTTCGCAATCGGCGCGTCTACTTATGGATATTGACTTCGACCGTGCCTTGCCGGGCGAGAACCTCCACCGCCGCGGCGTTACTTGGCATGCGCCGAAAATTTAAGGAGACCGTTCCCTGTCCCACCTTCAGGTTTTCAACTTTTATCCAATCCAGCCAGGAGGGCAGCACGGGAGTCTCGATCGTTACGCTATTCTCAAAGCCCTGGATACGCATTCCGAGGATCGCCTGAAGGATCAGGAACACGCTGGCCGCCGCCCACGCTTGCGGCTGGCAGGCGACCGGATAAGGGACCGGACCGAGCTGAGGTTCGCGATGAAAACCGCAGAACAGCTCGGGCAGACTGCCGCTCCGGAAACTGACCGCCGCATCGAGCAGACCCTCGAGGATACGAATTACCCCGTCGCGATTACCACAACGCGCAAGCCCCAGCGCCGCGATCGCGTTGTCGTGCGGCCAGACGGAGCCGTTATGATAGCTCATCGGATTATAGCGGCGCTCGGAATCGCTGAGCGTCCGGATGCCCCATCCCGTGAACATGTCGTCGAGCAGCAACCGCGCGGAGAGCTTCTGGCCTTGTGCGCCGTCCACGATTCCGGTCGCCAAGCAGTGGCCCGCATTGGAGCTCATCACCTTGCAGGCCTTCTTGTCGCCATCCAGCGCCAGCGCGACGGTCTGCTTCTGCTCGATCCAGAAGTCACGGATGAACTTGCTTTTCAGGGCGGCCGCCCGCTGGGACAACTTGCCCGCCAGCTCGATGTGCCCGAGGCGAGTGGCAACGCTGCCGATTTCGGTATAGGCGGCGTAGAGATAACCCTGCACCTCGCACAATGCGATGGGAGGCGCTGCCAGGGCGCCATCGGCGTGCGAGATGGAGTCGAAGGAATCCTTCCAGCCCTGGTTGGCTAGACCCTGCGGCGTTTCCCGCATGTATTCTAAGTAGCCGTCGTGGTCGCGGTCGCCCCATTTGTCGATCCATTCGAGCGCCCGCTCGACGTTCGGCCACAAGTCGGTCGCGAGCTTAAGGTCTCCAGTTATCGAAACGTAGAGCCCGACCAGCCAGAGGAAAAGCGGCGTCGCGTCGATGGTGCCGTAATAGCGACCGAACGGAATCTCTCCGGTGGCTGCCATTTCGCCGGCTCGCATTTCGTGAACAATTTTGCCGGGCTGCTCATCGCGCGCGTCGTCAACCTTGGTGCCCTGTAGCCCGGCCAGCATCTTGATCGTGCGCCCCGCGATGTCGGGGTTGAACTGCAACACCGACAGGGCCGTAAAGATGCTGTCACGTCCGAACAAAGTCGCGAACCACGGGATGCCGGCCATCATAAACGAGCCGCGGTCGGTGTGTGCGACGATCGAGGTTAGATCGGCTGCCGACCTCCGCAGCAGGAAATCCAGGATTCCGTGACTGGCGGTTATGTTGGCCCATCCCTCTCGCGCCGCGGCAATTTCACTGTGTCGCGCCGCCAGCGCACCCTGGAAATTCGCCGGAGGGTTCACCATTAGAGGCCGCCCGGTGGCCTCCTCAATGCCGCAACTGACACGGACCTCCAGCTTCACACATTCGTCGGCTTTAAGTTCCAGGGCGAAAGAAGCGCGCCGATCGTCCAGTGCTTTAGGAAGAGGGTCGAACGTGATCTCAGTGAAGCGCGTCACCTTGTCCAGTCCGCGGTAACGGAACCGGACGTGGCCGTCGCCGGTTTGGACGGGCAAATCCTGACCGCGCCGGCTTCGTTGCACACCCCGAACCTCGAATAAATCGGCAAAATCCACGCCAAACACCAGGTCAAACGGGAGCTTGGCCTGCGCGTGCGAGTAGTTGCTGACAACTAGACGGTGGTAGAGCGCGGCGTTGACTATCACCCAACTGCGCTCGATCTGAATCGAGTTGCGGGGCAGCTCGATCTTGCCCTCCGTTGCGGTGAGGTCCGGATTGGTCAGGTTGACTCGAAACTCTGCGTTATCGTCGCTCAGGTAGGAGTTGAGAAAGTAGGGGGCCTGGCCGGCGATGCTCATTTCGAACCCGCTTAGAAAACGCGTGTCCTTGAAGAAGAATCCCAATGCTTCGACGGGGGAATCTGCAATGTCGCCGCCAACCTCGAACACGGCAAAGCTTTGCGCATCGGCGAGCACCCGCGTTTCGCGACGCGAGGTCAGCGACGAAGCTAGAACGTAGAAATCCGGTCCGACTTTGAGAACGGTACGCGCCTTGGCCACGCCGGGCCCCTTGCGCGCTCGTTTTGCTGCGGTCTTGGTCTCCTGTTTCATCAGACCGTGCCTTTTCGGGTTGGTCCCGCCGTTAGCGTCTTTTTGCAGGCTTCCTCATCGCGATCAGACGACGATAAACGCGCTCGTATGCTTGGGCCATCCTCTCGACTGTGAATCGCTGCTCGAACTCCGCGCGAACCTTGGCGCGCGGCAATTCGACCGCCTTGCGCACCGCGGTCGCCATCTCATCCACCGTGCTTGCGATATATCCGCTGACACCGGGTTTCACGATTTCGGGTACGGATCCGTACGGCCGAGTGACGACCGGAGTACCGCACGCCATCGCTTCGATCATCGCCAGACCGAATGGCTCAGGCCAATCGATGGTAAACAACAGCGCCGCCGCGTTGCCTAGGAAACCATTCTTCTCAACCTCGTTGATCTCACCGATGTATTCGATGTCGGGCGGCGCCAGATGCGGTTTCACTACTGCTTCGTAGTAGGCTTTGTTGGGGACGTCGACCTTGGCCGCGATCTTGAGTGGGATCCCGACTTTGCGCGCGACCTCCATTGCGAGATCCGGCCGCTTTTCCGGGGAGATTCTGCCCAGAAACGCCAGGTACTTGCCCGGACCGGGACTGAAGTGGAGCACGTCGTCTGGCAGGCCGTGATACACGGTTGCGCGCCAGTTCAGGAAGGGCAGAGGCGTGCGCTGTGCGTCGCTGATGGAGACCACCGGGGCCTTGCGATAGCGCGAGTAAATCGGCACAAGCGCATCGATGTCGAGGCGGCCGTGCAGAGTGGTTAGCGACGGAATTCCCGGCGAAAGTTCCGCAAACGGGAACGTCCAATAGTCTACGTGACCGTGGATGATGTCGAAGTGTTGGTCAGCATTCCTGTAGGCATCGCTGATCATCGGAAAGTGGAGGAATACACCTTGCTCCGAGAGGCCCGCCAATCGTAGTGATTCCGGATAACCAGCATGCAGTCGCGCCTTGGTTGACGAATCGCCCGAGGCAAACAGCGTAACCTTATGGCCACGCCGCACCAGTTCGTCGGCGAGATATGCAACGACCCGCTCGGTGCCACCATAGAGCTTGGGCGGAACGCGCTCATAGAGCGGGGCAATCTGTGCAATCCGTAATGGCCTGAAATCGGAACGCGGCGGCCTGGTGTTCCTCGCTCTCTTACTTGGCAAAACCCGTGCTCCTTTCGATTGCGGCGCCCGCGCGGCAAACAGCGATCAATCGGCCCACATATAAGCATGGTGCCACCGCGACTGGAACGACCGTCTTATGCAAGCTTCCGCCTGGCAAGTCCCCTTGGTGGAGCGATGCCGCGGCGCTACCCCGTCACGGTAGAGCCGAAACCACAGATCGCGCTGCTGCCGTGACTTTCAGTCACGCAAAATTCACCGACCGCACCATCGCGGTGTTCTTTCCCGGCAGTGCAACTGCAGATAGTTTAAATGAGGCTGGAATCGCTCCTAGGAGAAGCGCAATGACTTCCGATCTCCAGACTGACAGCGAGCTGGCCCGGCGCCTCGAGCAAGGTGAGACTTTGCCGGCGGCATGGTACGTGAGCCCCACGGTTTTTGCCGTCGAGAACGCAAATATCTTCCGCAAGTGCTGGCAGTACGTGGGTCACGCCGGGCAGGTGGGGAGAGCGGGCGATTTCTTCACCGCACGGTTGGGCGATATTCCAATCGTCGTAACGCGTGACGACAGCGGCGTGCTTCGCGCGATCGCCAACGTATGCCGGCACCGGGGAAGCGAGGTGGTGCTGGAATGTGCGGGCAATCGCAAGACCCTGCAATGTCACTACCACGGATGGACCTACAATCTCGACGGCTCGCTGCGGGCGGCGCCGCGCGCCAATGAGCAACCCTCATTCGCAAAGGAGAATCTCTCGCTGATCCCGTTCGCGCTGGAGCAGTGGGGGCCGTTGATCTTCGTGAACCCCGATCCTCTGGCGCGCTCGTTCCGCGAGATAAATGCCGGACTGCCCGCCCTGTTCGAGCGTGCCGGGTTAGAACTCGGTCGCCTGAGGATGGTGCGCCGCGACCTCTACGACTTGTCGGCCAATTGGAAAATCGTCATCGAGAATTTCAACGAGTGCTATCACTGTCCGGTCGCGCATCCGAAATTTTCGGAACTAATCGATACCGATGCCTATAGTTCTGACACCGCGAACGAATACTTCTCCAGCTACTACGGACCGATTGTCGGTGTCAGCAACGGCGGCGTGAACTATGTCACCTTGTGGCCGACGGTGATGTTCGCGCTGTCTGCGAAGCCTCACGCGATGCAGGTGCTGCGCACCTGGCCGCTGGATGTTCATCACACGCGCGAGACCATCGACTACTACTTCTCCGAAGAAGTGAGTGAAAACGAGATTCGCGAGTATGTCGAGTTGAGCGATCTGGTTCAGCGGGAGGACGTCGTGCTGTGTGAATCAGTGCAGCGCGGCCTGGATTCGGGCGTCATCAATCACGGCCAACTTATGCTCTCACGCGAACGTGGCATCCAGCACTTTCAGAAACTGGTACATCGCTTTGTATCGGGTGGGTAGTTCCAGCGAGCGTCTTTAAGCCTTTACCAACGCAACCAGGTAAACCGACCGATCGGGCAGCCGGTAGGCGTGCGTATAGGGTGCCCATCCCTCGATGGGCTCGATTAGCTCAGGCTCCCCGTCGATTCCCTCCAGTATCTCCTCCCAGTCCTCCACCTCCGCATCGGGAATGCGGTGGTATTTGCCGTTGCGCGCGAATACCATCACGCATCGGATCATTGCCACGATCCTTCTGGCTGGTCAGCCGACGCGTTCGAGGACCACAACGGGAATCTGTCGTGCCGTCTTCTTCCGGTAATCATTGAAGATCGGCATTTGCGAAGCCTGCTGATTGAACAAGCGCTCGCGCTCGGCTCCGCTTGGGAAGGTCGCCTTGGCCTGAAAACGCTCGCCGCCGATCTCCACCGTCGGAGTTGGATGGGCGACCAGATTATGGTACCAGGACGGATTTTTCGGTCCTCCCGCATAGGAGGCGATGATCACGTACTTGTCGCCATCGCGCGAATAGACCAGCGGATTTACGTAGGTCTTGCCGCTTTTAGCACCCTTAGTGGTAAGCAGCACCATCGGCGCGCCCGCGAACTGACCACCGACGTTGCCGCCGTTGCCTCTGAATTCCTCGATAACCTTGCGATTGATCTCTTTCATGTCCATGCGAGTCGCTCCGAGTAGAAGTATTGCGAAACATCAGCATAACCGATTTGGTTCACGAGCGCACAGGTTTCAGCTGTTGACGAACGCCGAGGGCGCTTCACCCTCAAGGTTCGAATACTTGGATTTCTTGTTAGCAAACCGAATGAAAGCGACGGTGTCGTACAGTCCATGGCACAATATGACGGCCAAAAGACTGTATCCGCTGATGACAAACAAAACGCCGAACAGAACGGAAAGTTGCACTATTATCGCGACCGCGCGCGAGCCCTGGTAGATATGAATTACGCCCGCTCCGGATGCCGCCAACCACACCGCGCACGCCGCAGCAATCGGAACCCCGAGCCAGGCGCGCAGCCACAACTCTATCGACCTTAGTACAATACCTCTGAAAGCAAGCTCTTCTAAAATTCCTCCCAGGACCCACGCGACCAGGATGCCGGCGACCAGTTTCATGGTGGATTGCTGTATCGCCCGGAACGACTGCAGAGTGGGTGGCTCGGCAAACCATCGAGTCGCTAACCTGTCAGCTATGGGGCTGTAGGCGAGCATCAGGCCCCACCACACCAGCACAAGTCCAATCGCGACAAACGGCCGGCCCGGCATTCCGAGACCAAGTTCCTCGGCCGATACTGTGCCGCGGGCAAGTGCCACGGCTGTATAAAAGCCGATTGTAGAAAGCCCTCCGACCAAAACAATGGTCGAGCGACGGAAGCGTATGCCTACGATCCCGAGCCATATCGCAATCAGGAGGAGCGCGGTGTGTTGGAAGGTCGTCATACGGCGACGTTGGCGGAGAGGGGAGGGGGGTCGAACCCCTCCGGCAACCGCAATGGCTGCCAGGCCGGTTTTAGGAAGACCGGTAGGCCACCAAGCCCCATTCTTCGAGAGGCTTCTATCACAAGCCGTGAAAAGGACCTAAATCCCTCTCACGTTGCTCGGGAGGCTTGAGCTCCTCTTGAATGATAGCTCCGTGCTGAGCGCCAACCGCCGGATCACCCGATTGCGAATTCACCTGGTCGCAGGCGTCGGCATCACCAAAAGCGCACGCTTCGTACAGCTTTTTCACTGAACTCGATGTGCTCGTCTTTGTGGCGGTCGTATCCGCCACGTATACGACACGAACGTCGAACTCCTTCGGTTTCTGCTGGTCCGGAAAAATGAATACGTTATTGTGCCGTCCACAGGCCGAAAAGGCGATGTGAAAGGTCTTGTCTGCCGGTTCTTCGACAGGTTTTTCCACTGTGTAGCCCCCGATCCCCAACTCACTCGTGTAAAAGGACTCGAGTCCCGCATAGGTTTCTCCTTGCGTCAAGAAATCAACCCGGCGCATCGAGCCTTGCAAGTCGGAAACTTCCGCGACGGTCGCGTGCGCGGGAATCGGGATGCTTTTGTCCCAATCGTTCGGGACACCATCGGGTAGCGGATGGGGATGAGCCAGGGCATAGGCATCCACCTCGCACGGTTGGCTCGACTTGAGCGTCGAACAACTTGCGGATCCTCCGACAGTCAATACGACGCCAATGGCTACGGCGCAGCAATGATTCCGGAAGTGGTCGAAACAGCCATGCGAAATTAATGGCGGTGTCATAGAGAGGCCTGCATCCTCGTCGCTCAGCGCACTTGTCTATTTGTCGGTAACAACTAGACAATTGTCTGGAGAAATGCAAGATTTCTCAACTGTTCATCGTCACGCGGACGACGAAATCAGTGGCATGCGCTTGGTCGGCCTTACGCTACCCGATCGACCCGATGCTCTGGCGTGTCCCGAATAGTGGAGGCGTTTCTGGCGGAGGGGGGAGGGAGTCGAACCCTCCGGCAACCGCAATGGCTGCCAGGCCGGTTTTGAAGACCGGTGGGGCCACCGGGCCCCTTCCTCCTCCAAATATTTGATTTCATTGGCCTTTCGTTGAGAACTGGCTGCGCATTTCGAAGCTCAGTGCTACCGATTTGTGACCGTTTTCTGCACCGATTTCGTGTTGGCCGGCTCGGTCTTTCGATGTTCCGCGAGTGTCTTGGCGGCTTCAATCAAGCGCTCGTCGTAGCTTTGGATGTACCTCTGAAACATGATGTCGGTCTTGTGTCCAAGCAGTGTCATTGCGACGGTTCTGGAGATCCCAGGCGTCGAATCGAGGCGTGTCGCAGCCGTACGACGAAAGTCGTGCATCAGTTTCCCGGGATAACCAGCCTCGTTAGCCGCTGCCCGCCACGCATCGTAAAGTGTACCGTAAGGGATCCGATCTCCCTCTCGATGAAACAACCACGGAATTGCGCGCCTTAGTTTGCCTTCGTCCTTACGAATTCGAGCAAGTTGGGCACTCACGAGCTCGCCAAGTTCTCCAATCAGGGGCCACTTGTATTCAGTGCGGTTTTTGGACGATTGATAATCAAGGATAAGGAATCCCTTCTCAAGGTCGACGTCAGTCACGCGGCGGGTTAGGACAGAACGCACCCTCCACCCCGTGATCTTTATGGCCTTGACCGCCGCGATCGCCCATGGTTGGAGCTCACCGATAATCTCTGCGAACTGCTTCTCCGAAACAATTCCCTGGCGTGGTGGCGGCTCCTCGAGTTTTTTGATGCGCGGCACCATTCCATGCGATATCAAGCGATGCTCATCGTCCGCAGACAGCCGGAACATCTGACCAAGAATTTGCATTTCTCGGTTCACGCTTGCGTTTGACGCTCCCTCACGTTTCCGCTGCGTCACGTATCGACCAATCGCGCCGCTTTGCGTAATTTCAATTGCGCGCAGACCGCCGAAAAATTTATCAAGGTGCTTCGCTCTGGTGTCGAGGAACGTCTGAAGGGATGCACCGCGACCGTGCACGGCACAGTGGTCCAAGTACACTTGGCGCATCTGCTCATACGTTACCCTTTGGTCGCGAGTTAATCCCGATGCTCTGGCCAGAGCAAGGAATTCATCGCGCAACCGTTTAGCTTCTTTTAATGAACTTGTCTTGGTGGATTTCCAGAGTTTCCGACCGCTCTGATGCCAGACTATGTAGAGATTGGGACTATCGGCCCGGCGATAGAGATTTTCCGCAACTTTCACGCTGCCTTTTTGCTGTCGAGCCACTGCCTAAAACCCTTGCGATTAACCATCACCGATCGGCCGATCTTTCGGCAGAAGGAAAGCTCCTTCCAGTGGTCGTAAAAGAAAAAACGGCTCATGCCTAAAGTGCGCGCGGCTTCTGCCACTCCAATCCACTCCTGATCTTGAGTCGGTCTGAGCTCTTTGGCCTTAGCAACAAGCAAGGGTAATACTGCGGTTGCCGCGACAAGAGTTTCCTCCGCCTCCTCGGACGTCATCGCTGCAATTTCGTCGGCGCTTGGCAATTTACTGGGTGCGACCACCGAACTTCTCCGGTAAAAGACAGCATGTTCCCGAGTTAGAACGGCATATGAGCAATCGGTTACCCTCTTTCGATGAAACAGGGGGCAGGCGTGGGCCCGCCCGCCTTTTAGCTAGAAAACAGTTCCGATTCGGCCAAATCAGATTCAGCGACCTCGGTTCCCCTACCGCTATCCGGCGGCGAACCTAGGAACTGCACACGCGTGGCGACTACCTCAGTTCGTCGGCCGCTCTGCCCATTACTTTCCCACTCGCGGGTCTGTAGCCGACCCTCGACGAAGACTTGCCGGCCCTTTTTCAGGTACTCATTGCAGGTAAGCGCGACTTTTCCCATGACCACGATCCGATGCCATTCGGTTCGCTCCTGGCGTTTACCCTCCTTGTCAACGTAGACCTCGTCAGTGGCCACAGTGAAGTTCGCGACCGGTAAGCCTGCTGGCGTGTAGCGGATTTCCGGATCTTGCCCGAGATGCCCAATTAGTCGGATAGCAGGAGGGCCTTGCGGCCTATGCCCGCTGATGGAAGTGCGCGGCGAAGGAACCATCCTCGTGCTTTCCGCAACCGCGGCGATGCGTGGGAACGGTGGTCAACATTCGCATGCGGCCGCCATGGGAGGACGACGCATGCTCTGCCAGACCCTCAACGCGGAATTCGCACCGAAAGGAATTCACGTCGCGCATATCGTGATCGACGGGACCGTCGGACGGCGGGACACTTTGGGCAAAAATGCTCGCGCCGGAAAAGTTCCAACAGCTCAGAGAAACCCGCGGCAACGAACATGACGGACTGATGCTGCCCGTGCAGATCGCAGAGACCTACCTACACGTTGCGCAACAACACCGATCACCTGGACCTTCGAGATCGACCTGCGGGCGTTCTCCGATCGTCCACGGTGGAATCACTGAGCGACTCTAGATCCCTCCTCACTCATCTCCTTTACACGAAAGGGGGCACGGAACATGACTCAATCTAATGAACGCGGGACTCAAGACGTTGCACCGTTTGTCGGCGGCCCGGTATCAGCTCGAGTTGCGCCAGACTAGTCGCGAAAAACATATGCGCGTGGGCGTCGCAGCCAGGAACCCGGACAAACCGGTCCTGCAGAATCTCGAGAAGACGCACGGCGTGCGCCGCAACGCGTGCGATGCCAGCGAACCTGCCGCCGTGGAGCTGCTCTTCCAGAAGGTTGTTCGAGACCTTGGGGCTCCCATACTGGTTGTCAACAGCATTGACGGCCGGGTTGAGGGCATTTTGCGGAAAGGGATTATCGAAGCCGACCCGGGCCTGGCGCTCGAGACACTCAAGAACTCAGCATTCAGCGCCTTTCTGGTAGGTCAGCAGGCAACTCGACTCATGCGCGAAAACCAGCCCAACGCCAACGGCACGAAAGGAACGATCATCTTCACCAACGCCAGCGCGGCCCTTAAAGGTTTCCCCTTGAGCGGCGCCTTTGCGATGGAATGCCAGGCCAAGGCTGGACTCGCGCAAAGTATGGCACGGGAACTGATGCCGCAGGGTATCCATGTAGCCAATGTACCGATCGACGCCGCGATCGGCTGGACCCAGGAAGACCGTACCCGCGCCCACCGCCTGGCAGGCACCAGCGTAGACGACAACATGGCCGACCCGGACTACATCGCGGAAACCTATCTGCAGCTCCATCGTCAGCACCGGTCAACTTGGGCGTTCGAGGTGGTGCTACGGCCGTGGGTCGAGAAGTGGTAACTGGCTGTCCTGGCAAGCAGACCTAATTCGACGGAATTAGACGAAGAGGTCAGGCGTACTCGCAGGGCCTGTAGTGAGATGCTCACGCTGCAGTCTCCTGTTCCGGTCCGTGGTGCCGTTTGCAGTCGGAGTGGGATGATCGTCTGGGCAGCTGGGGCAGTTTCGCTAACATATCCTCAATGAGACGCGGACGTGAGACACAAATTCCGCCTCGTAGGGGCAGGAAGTCTCTACCTGAGACGATGCGGCTACCAGGTCTAGACGCTAACGAGACGCCGCCCCCTGCCCTGACCGGCTCGACCGCTCGGCCTTA
>DASXMJ010000156.1 GCA_036495685.1 Candidatus Binataceae bacterium
AGCGCGTCCCACAGTTCCCCGGTCTCGGTGTTGGCAAATTGATGCTTCTTCAGATAGCGGCGGATTCCGTCGCGGAAGACGTCCGGGCGCAGGAACCGCTCGAGCATACGAAGCACCGCCGCGCCCTTCTCATAGGTGAGAATGTCGAACATGGCCCGGCATTCTTCTGGACTGAGCACCGTGAATTCGATGGGTCGCGTGTTGCGCAGCCCATCGACCGCCATTGCCGCCGCGCGCGACACCGAAAAGCTTTCCCAGCGCTTCCACTCCGGCTTCCAGGCGTGCACTGCCAGCATCTCCATGAAGGTGGCGAACGCTTCGTTGAGCCAGATTCCGTTCCACCAGCGCATGGTCACCAGATCCCCGAACCACATATGCGCGTTTTCGTGCGAAACCACGTCCGCGACCCGCTCCAGCTCCGCGCGCGATGCGGTTTTCTCATCGACGAGCAGCGCGGTCTCGCGAAAAGTGATTGCGCCCAGGTTCTCCATCGCGCCCGACGCGAAATCGGGAATCGCGATCAAATCCAGCTTGTCGCCCGGATAGGACAGCCCGTAGTAGTCAGCGAAGAATTTGAGCGAGAATGAGCCGATCTGCTTGGCGAACGGGGTCAAATCAGCCTTGCCCGGAACATGCACAATTCGCAGCGGCGTGCCGGCATCGATCGGCGCGGTCGCCTCGAATTCACCGACGATGAACGCCACCAGATAGGTGGACATCACCATTGTTTCCTTGAAGGTGACCTCCTTCTTGCCCCCGGCGAGCTTGCGCGCGCTCTCCTCGCCCGCGTTTGAAATCGCGGCCAGATGCTCGTCCACCACCAGCACTACCTGGTAACTCGCTTTGAGCTCCGGTTCGTCCCAGCACGGAAATGCGCGCCGCGCGTCGGTTGACTCGAATTGCGTGGTGGCAACCACGTGGGTCTTGCCGGTCGCGTCGGTGTACTGACTCCGATAGAACCCGTGGAGCTTGTCGTTCAGGATTCCGCGAAACGCGACCTTGAGGGTGTACTCCCCAGGCGCCAGGGATTCAGAAAGGCGCAGGTGCGCCCGTTCCTTCTCGGGCTCCATGCGAACCGTGGCCCGCAGCCACCTACCCGCCGCTTCGACCGCCGCCGAGTCGATCTCAAGCTCGAGTGCGTTGAGGACGATTTCTGCGGTCGGTTCGATCACCACGATCGCGATGCTTTCGGCGCCCTTGAAGGTGAATGCCTTGAGGTCCGGTTCGAGGCGAATCTCGTAACGGCGCGGTTTTACATTCTTTGGCAGCCGGTAGTCTTGAACTTGAGTACTTTCGGAAGCGCCTTCTTGATCGCGCATGACTATTCCCTTCGCGAGTTGGAGGTGGTCGAAGGCATTAAACCATCAAGCCATCGACCCACCAAGGTTTAAGGTCTGAAGGTTCCGGTCCTGCTTTGCGCCGGTGCGCTGATTTGCGAGTTCGATTGCAATAACCTCTATGCCAGCACCAACGAACGCTCCATCCAGAGCACATCCCAGTAACGATCAAACTTCCGGCCATTCTCGGAGAAAGCCCCGACCTCGGTGAAGCCGAAACGGCGGTGCAGCGCAATCGAGGCCTCGTTGGGAAGCGTGATACCCGCCACCAGCCGCCTGAGATCCTCGTTGCGCAACGCGTCGAACAGCCTCTCATACATCATTCGCCCGATGCCACGTCCGGTTGCATCCGGCGCACAATAAACCGTGACCTCCGCGGTCGTGTCGTACGCGGCTTTGTTCCGGAACCTGCCCGTGCCGGCGTAGCCGAGAATGCGCCCTTCGTCTTCGCTTACGAAAAGTCGATAGCGCGCGCCTTGGGTATGTTCGTTAAACCATTCCACGCGCTGTTCGAGCCCGACCGGTTCGATGTCGAAAGTGATCGGCGTATTGAGAACGTAGTAGTTGTAGATTGAGGTAATTTGCGCGAGGTCTGCGGGAGCTGCCGGTCTGACGAGGATGGTCGACATTGCGAGCCCTCCGGAGGCTCGCCTTAGTCACGCGCTCCCGTGAGCCTGAGTCAAGCGGGCGCGCCACTGCGCGCGAGCTCCGCGAAATTTGCGAGCCTCACGCCGCGCGCGAGGAGCGCGTCGCGCAGCCGCGGGCTGGTCAGGATTTCCAGCTCGACCTGCGCCGAGGCGGATGGCGGCGTGTCGCCGATGTCCATCGCGGGATGGAAATAGAGCTCGGTGGTGCCTTCGCGGAGACGATCGATAATCGCGACGACGTAGTCCTCGTCAAGGTGACCGCTCTGATGGAGCCCAAACAACGAATCGGTCGACTTAAGTCCCCGTTTGCCCATCAGGCGCCGCGTCCGTCTGGATAGGGCGCGGAAGATCGCCGCCTCAACCGCCTTACGCGCGGCATGGTCACGGCGCAGACGCAGGGTGGTCAGTACCCGTTCGCGCGGCATGCGCAGGCAGGGAACCTTATACTCGACCGCCAGCCCAATTAGGATATCCGCCACGACCGGATGGACGTGGAAATTCAGATGCCCATCGATGTGATTGAGGTACCCCACGAGCTCGAGATGCTTCTCCACCTGCGCCCTCAGCTCAGTCTCCAGTTTGGCTCGTACTTGCTTGTCGAAATACCAGCGCAGGCCGGTCAGCACGGCGTTGTCGGGAAACCTCCCGAGCGTATCGACGGCAGGAGCGATTTCGGCCGGCGGGAGCACGCTGCGGCCTCTGCAGACGACCGCATGAAGACCAACATCGAGTTGGGGATGTTCGCGCGCCAGAGAAATCGCCTCATCACGGTGCGCTTCCGCTACCATGAGGCTCGCGCTGGTCAGAATACCCTCGCGATGGGCCTTGACGACGGCTGCGTTCACCTCGCGCGACAAGCCGAAGTCGTCGGCGTTTACGATTAGCGTTTTCACTGCAGGAGGGCTGGTGGCACCACTGGCCGCGCTGACCTTGACCGCGTCGGCACGTCCGCGCATTTTGCTAGCATTGCAGGATCGGCTCAAAGTAGCGACGCCGCAGGAAAGCGCTTGATACTGCTTTTCTATGCGTTCGCGCGTGAAATCGCGCCGTTCAAACGCCACCTCAAAAATCGCCGACCCCTGGAGCATCGGGACCTGCGCGGGTTCCGCGCCGAGCGCGGCGAAACCGAAATTCTTGCAATCGCAACCGGGATGGGATTGGCGCATGCGCGTAGGGCTGCGCTGCGCGCGTTCGAATTGTATCCGGACGCGGGGCTCGCGATTGGCACCGGAGTCGCCGGAGCACTCACGGACGGACTGGGGCCCGGCGACCTGATACTTGCCGACCGTGTGATGGTGCAACACGACCCGGTGACCGAGCCGGAGCATCTGATAACGATCGACGGGGAACTGCTGGGCCAATTGGAACGCAGGCTAGAGGCTGCCGGATTGCGCTTCGCATCGGGCGGCATGCTCAGCTCGCAGCGGGTGCTGTCGCACGGTGTGGAAAAACGACTGGCCCGCAAGAACACCGGCGCAATCGCGGTGGATATGGAAACTGCGTCGATCGCCGAGCAAGCGCGTGCGCGCGGGATACGCTTCACTTGCCTGCGCGCAATCATCGACCAGGTCGACGAGGAAGTCGTAGGTGCGACCCTCACCGACCGGAGCGGAGAGGTGAGCGTACTCGCCGCGACCGCATACCTGTTTCGCAATCCTGGCGACCTGCTCAAGCTGCCGCGGCTGATTGCCAATTTGAGCCGCGCCACCCACTCGCTGGCCGCGGGATTGGAAGCCATCCTGCCGAGAGACACGAGTCAACCTTAGGGTTGCTTCGTGCGGCGCGGGCGTGCGGGAATCGACGCGGTTCGTTTGCCTCCACTGTCAATGCCGCCGGTCAGCCCTAAACCTTTGCTCTTGACCAAGACCGCTAGGGAGACTCCCGATGCGTTCGCCACATTTTGGTAGACGAATTAAAGAATCAAATCCACAATTTCGGGCTTTGCACGAAAGGATGGATTGATGCCCACAGATTCAGGGGAATCACGGAAAGCGAGCCAACGGCAACGAATCGAGAAAGCGAACGTCACGTCCGCCGTACCGACCGAATCTGTCGATGTGGCGGAGCAGAAGCGGCTGAATGACGCCCGTGAGGCGGCGTTCCCTGGAGAAAGTGGGTCCTTACCTTGCGAACGGCAATGGGACACGGTGCGCGAAGACTACAGCGCAGACGGTAACGCCTGGGACTACTTTACCCAGGATCAGTCGCGGTCACGCGCCTACCGCTGGGGCGAGGACGGACTCGGCGGGATTTCGGATGATGGCCAACGCCTGTGCTTCGCGCTGGCCCTGTGGAGCGAGCGCGATCCGATCTTGAAAGAGCGCCTGTTTGGACTCACCAAAAACAGCGAGGGCAACCGCGGCGAGGACGTAAAGGAGCCCGTTGATCTGGGAAATAGCATTCGCCAACCTGAATACGAATTCCTGAGAGGCCAGCGTTAGAAGAGCCCCCGTGGAGAAACGAACCGAAGAGGCGCTGCGCGAGAGCGAGGGCCGCATTCAGGCGATCCTTGATACGGCCGCCGACGCGATCATCACCATCGATCAGCTTGGGATCATCGAGAGTGTGAACCATGCGGCGGAGCGCCTGTTCGGTTACTCTGCCTCCGAATTGATTGGCCGCAACGTCTCGATGCTCATGCCTTCACCCCATCGCGAGCGGCATGATGAATACCTCGCGCATTACATGCGCACCGGAGAGGCCAAGGTAATCGGCATCGGGCGCGAGCTGGAAGCGTCACGCCGCGATGGCACTACCTTTCCGATTGAGTTGGCGCTTAGCGAGGTGCGCGGAAGTAGTCACCGGCAATTCACCGGTATCATTCGCGACATCACCGTTCGCAAAAAGGCGGAAGAGGCTCTGCGCGAAAGCCAGGGGCGCATTCAAGCGATCCTGAACACAGCAGCCGACGCGATTATCACCATCGATCAGCGCGGGATCGTAGAAGCGGTGAACACTGCAGCGGAGCGGCTGTTTGGCTACGCCGCTTCGGAGCTGATTGGCCACAATGTCTCGATGCTGATGCCATCACCGCATCATGAACAGCACGACGGGTATCTTGAGCGTTACATGCGCACCGGAGAGGCCCGAGTGATCGGAATCGGGCGCGAGCTCGAAGCGCTCCGGCGCGACGGCACTACTTTTCCGATCGAGCTCGCGCTTAGCGAGGTGCGCGGAAGCAATCATCGGCAGTTCACCGGTATCATCCGTGACATCAGCGTACGCAAAAAAGCGGAAGAGGAGCTCCGCGAAAGCGAGGGTCGCATTCAAGCGATTCTCAACACGGCGGCCGACGCGATTGTCACCATCGATCAGCGCGGGATCGTTGAAAGCGTGAACGCTGCAGCGGAGCGGCTGTTTGGCTACGCTGCTTCCGACCTGATTGGCCACAATGTCTCGATGCTGATGCCGTCACCGTATCGCGAGCAGCACGACGGGTATCTTGAGCGTTACATGCGCACCGGAGAGGCCCGGGTGATCGGAATCGGGCGCGAGCTGGAAGCGAGGCGGTGCGATGGAAGCACTTTTCCAATCGAACTGGCGCTGAGCGAGGTGGTCGGAAGTAATCATCGGCAGTTCACCGGCATCATCCGCGACATCACCATGCGGAAAAGATCGGAAGAGGCGCTGCTGCGCGCAGATGCGTTGAAGGACGAGTTCCTGGCCAACACGTCACATGAGCTCCGCACCCCGCTCAACGGCATCATTGGTATCGGCCAGTCGATGCTCGATGGCGCAACTGGGAAGCTCACGGAAGACCAGCGCCGCAACCTGGCAATGGTGGTTGCGAGCGGGCGCAGGCTCGCAAGCCTGGTGAACGATTTGCTCGATTTTTCAAAACTTCGCCACGAAACAATCGAGTTACGCCGCCGTCCCACGGACATGCACGCGCTCACGGATCTTGTGCTTACCGTTTCGCGCGCCCTGGTGGGCAAACGTCCGGTGCGATTGTTCAATCGCGTCGATCCAGGAGTGCCGCTGGCTGAAGTGGATGACGATCGTATCCAGCAAGTTCTTTTCAATCTCGTCGGCAACGGAATCAAGTTCACACCTGGCGGCGCAGTCGAAGTCTCCGCCCAATCGCGCGATGGCTGGCTGGATGTGACGGTCGCCGATACCGGGATCGGGATCGATCGCGCACGTTTCGAGGAGATCTTTGAATCCTTCTCACAAGGCGACGGCACCGAAGCACGCGAGCAAGGCGGGACGGGCCTCGGGCTGGCCATCACCAAGCAGTTGGTCGAACTCCACGGTGGAACGATCGGCGTCGAGTCCCAAGTTGGCGCCGGATCAAGGTTTACGTTCTGCGTGCCTCTGAGTGCGACGACCCGCGCGATGCTCACTCCGGATGAGGCCAAGCAGCCGGTGAGCAAAGTGCTCGCGGATGTGCAATTAACGGAGTCCGGTCCGCCTGCCGCCGCGCAAACGAATCATCGCGGCTATCACATCCTCGTGGTGGACGATGAGCCGGTGAACGTGCAGGCATTGGTAAACTATCTTAGTCTTGCGAACTATGCGGTTGTGACAGCGGCTAATGGACATGAAGCGCTGGAATATCTGTCGTCGGATAAACCGTGCGATCTAGTCCTGCTCGACGTGATGATGCCGAGGCTGTCCGGGTTCGAAGTCTGCGAGAGAATTCGCGAGAGCTACTCTCATGCAGACCTGCCGGTGATCCTGCTGACCGCCAAGAACCGCGTATCCGATCTGGTCAACGGCTTTAGCGCCGGAGCAAACGATTACCTGACGAAACCGTTCGCGAGCGATGAGTTATTGGCTCGCGTGAACGTCCATCTTGAACTGGCGAAGATCAGCGACAGTTACGCGCGATTCGTACCGCGGCAGTTCCTTGAGCAACTGGGCAAAGAGCGAATCATCGATGTCGTGCTCGGTGACCAGGTGCAACGCGAAATGACGGTCCTGTTCTCGGACATCCGTGATTTCACGCACCTCGCTGAAGGAATGAGTCCCGCAGAGACTTTTCGATTCGTCAATGAATATCTCGGTGCGATGGAACCTGCGATTGCGAGCCATCACGGAGTAGTCGACAAGTACGTCGGCGATGCCGTCATGGCGCTCTTCCCAAATCGCGCTGACGATGCTGTCCGCGCCGCTTTGGAAATGTTTCAGAGGCTCGAGGGACTTAACCACGAGCGCGCTAAGCTGAACCGGACCCCAGTGCACGTCGGTATCGGCCTGCACACCGGCAAATTGATGCTGGGCACTGTCGGCGCGCGGGATCGCATGGATACGACCGTCATATCCGACGCGGTTAATCTTGCGTCGCGAGTTGAGAATTTGACCAAGGCTTATCGCGTGCCGCTGATCATAACCGAAGACACCCACGCGGCGGTGCAAGAGCGGAATGCGATGTCGTTTCGGCGCATCGATCGCGTGCTCGTCCAAGGTAAGTCGCAACCGATCGTGCTGTACGAAGTGCTGGACGCGGATGACCCCGCCAGACGCGCAGCGAAGCAAGGCGCGATGCCCGATTTCGACGCTGGCCTGAAATGCTACGAAGCGCTCGATTTTGCGAGCGCAATCGGTCATTTCGAGCGGGCCTTGGCCGCAGCGCCATCGGACACCGTAGCGCAGGTGCTGCTCGAGCGCGTGCGGCGCTTCGCAAGCAAAGGCTCATCACCAACCGAGGAGGACGTATTCAGAATCGCAAAGGTTGACGACTGACCCACGGCGAATAAGCCTCGCACCCACCGACCATTTCTGATTTCTGGCGTGGGCCGCGTTCAGCAGGCCGAAATCTCAAGCAGGACATTTCAGATCCTGGTCAGATGATTCACATCGTCGTGAGATACAACATGCGTCGCGCGGCGCGAGTGCCGCGCACACCTCAGCCCCGACTCGATCGAATTGCTGCGCAGGTCTTTCTCAATCTCCCCGTCGAAGCATTGCTTCGGTTTACAGCTGGAAAGTTGGTCGAGCAGGAGGAATTCGAACTCTCAGAAAACCAGGAAAAAACCTTCGCTTTTTCTGATCGAAATGTTTCGCAGAGCGGCTGTTTCGGTTCGGATGTTGGGTTGATCGGACTGGCATCGTCCACCGAATCAAGCCGGATGATCCGGTGAAGCGTCCTCGTCAATTGATCGCGGCAGGTGGTTAACCAACCGGTCCGTAGCGACCGCGAACCGCCGCATGATCCAAAAGCTCGCTGCGATCAAAATGCCGAGCGCCGGCAGTGCATCACGATGCGGGCAAGACGGTGCAATTCGGCAATACTTCCGGCATTTGCGAAGGCCCCCGCCATAGTTGCTATAAAAGGTCCGGTCGCTAGACCCTCGTGAACACGGAGGTGCACTGTGGTGCAGCTGCAGACAGCCTTTATGGCCTTGGTATTGTCACTGGGCGTTGCTCTGACCGGGCAAGCGCGGGCACAGGAGAGTGCGCCTGCGGCCGGTTCAAGCGGTGGGGAAGGTGTGCACGCAGCAACCGTGCTGACCATCCACGGCAAGATCGCCGCGGTGGACGAAGCCAAGAAACAGGTGACGCTGGAAGCGAACGGTAAGCAGGTGACCTTCCAGGTCGACAATCCGTACAATCTCAAGAATGCGAAAGTCGGCGATCCGGTCGTGGTCCGCTACTACGAAGTTGTCTCAGTGCGAAAGAAAAAGAAGGGCGAAGAGGTCCCGTCCGTCTCCCTTACCGAAGGCATTGCAACTGCGAAGAGCGGGACTCCTGGTGCGGTGGCCGAGCAGAAGGCCACGGTCCTCGTGACCGTTACCGATGTCGATGCTGAAAACGGCACCGTGACCATCAAGGGTCCCGATGGATCGACCGAGAAGGTGAAGGCGCGAGATCCCAAGGTTCTCAAACACCTGAAAGCAGGAGACGAACTGGTGGTGACCGTGACGCGCGCGACGGCCATCGCGATCGAAAAGGAAGCCGCGGCGAGTTAACCCTGCCTGCAGCCTCCCATCGCCCTCATATTATCATCGGAGGCTCGCCGTTGAGCGGCCGCGCCTCTCTGAGCCTCAACTGAGCACCGGATACCTCTGCCCGAGGACGAATTCGCACTTTTGGCTGCTTCTCTTCCTGGTGATCGCTTAAGAACTGCCCTGGCAAGCGTTGACTCGGACCTTGCT
>DASXMJ010000157.1 GCA_036495685.1 Candidatus Binataceae bacterium
CCGGAGCGCGTAGATGCCGCGGACGAGTAAAAAATCCGAGGGATTGAGTGATGCCGCTTCCATCGCAACCAGCACATCCTCGGGACCGAGGGTTGGTTCGGGGAGAGTACTGAGTTGGATGACATCCGAGGGTTCGCCAAAAGCCATCAGTTGCAACTGCCGCACGTGAAACTCCTTAGAACAAAGATGAATGTTTGCGATTTAGATTTGACCGCGCTCTCTTCAATCGCGCAATTCAGACTTGGGCGACGCCGCCGTCGACGAAGAATTCCGCACCGGTGACATAGCTGCTGTCCTCCGAGGCGAGAAAAACCACTGCCTTCGCGACTTCGTCTGGCGTTCCAATCCTGCCGATCGGAACTCCGTCGGAAGGGTTTCGATATTTTGCTTCGTCGGATGGAGTAGTTCGGTTAATCCAGGCGTGTCGATGACCACCGGACTAATGGCGTTTACTCGAATACGGCGATCCTTCAAATCCGCGAGTCCAGGTGCGCGCGAACGAACGCAGCGCTGCTTTTGTGGCGCTGTAGATGCTCCATCCTGCCCACCCTTTACTGGCCACGATGGAGGCATTGAGAATGATCGAACCTCCGTTCGGCATCAATGGCAGGGCCTTCTGGACTGTGAACACCAGGCCCTTGACGTTGATATCGAATATTCTTTGAAAATGCTCTTCCGTGATTTCTCCAAGCGGAGCAATCTCCGCAACACCGGCATTGGCAAATACTATGTCGACACGCCCCGTGGTCCTCCGCACGATGTCGTATAGCTTGTCCAGATCGGCGAGTTTGGCGACGTCACCCCGGACGGCGGTAACGTTCCGGCCGATTTCCTTCACGGCCGTGCTCAGCTCCGCTTCACGGCGTCCATTGAAAACGTACGCCCCTTCGCTTACGAAGCGCTTGCCGGTGGCAGGACCGATTCCACTGTCAGCTCCGGTGATGACTGCTACTTTATCTTCGAGTTTCCCATTCAAAGTGATTGCTCCTCATCGAGATTTCACTTTAAGGGTGACTAACAAGTGAACTTTCTCGGCTGAATTTGCCCGGTCTGCTTCCTCAGTCTGACTTCGGCCCGGCCTCGCACGACCTTGAGCGTCGTTACGATGAGCGCAGCGCTTCCCAACAGACCAAAGGAGGACACAAAATATGCTGCATTTGCGGTGGCCAGCTTTCGTTCGCTTAGAAAGATCGGCCCGGCTCCCAGATCACAGTGATTCCATCGCCAGTAGCAGCCCAGAGCCGTCACCAGGAGCGCGACTTTGAAGAGGCTCGCAAAAATGCGACCCAGCCGCTGCAAGCCGCGACGATCTTTGCGAATCGCGAACCCCTGAGCTTTGTCTTTCATAGAAGTTGCTTCGCTTCAGGTCTAGACAGTCATTGCACATACAACTATCGGACCAACGCGATCCGCAGCGCGGTGGCATCACCGACTTAGTCGGAGCCCTCTATTGGCAACGCTCCGTCACTGGCTTGACTCTGTTTTGGAGAATCGACGGTTTGTTTCAGATCGCGCGGCAAGTCCGAGGGCAGGGCACGGTCTCCGCCGCGCACACCCGCCGAAGTCATGCAGATGCTAGAAGCTCGAGCAATCAACCGTCGCCGTTCGTCAAAGATGTCTCATTCGACCAGGCCTGGCGTGGACGTTCCTCAACGATTTCAGGTGAGTCGCCGTCATCCGAGTCCGCGATCGGAAAGCCGGTTGGCAAATCGCGACGCGGTTCGCGCACCGCGACGGGTCCGTTAGCGTCAACTTCGATGGAATGTTCCATTGTCCGTCGCCTTACAGCTCGTTGCATGTACTTCAAAGATTTGCGTAGGCAAATATCTGGCCAAGAAGTCAGACCGCAGTGGAAGCAGGTGTGCCGTGGCTAAGCCGGCGGCAGCAAAACAACCCGTCCGCACTACCGCACGCAAGCTTCGCGGCCGTTGGGTTTTCAGATTGGGAATACGCGGCGTGGAACTGAGGTGACTCAATTCCTGCGAAAACGCCTAGGCAGCATGAAACAACGCACGCTGAATCGCCGGCAGCACTTCGCCTTCGTAGCGCTCGACGTGCGTGGCGAGCGTTCGCGAGAGAGCAAGCAGGGATTTCGCGAAACCCTCGCGGTCGCTGGAATCTTCAGAGGTTCCTCGGAGTCCCGCGTAAGACCCGAGCACGGCTAATAACCTGCGCATCTCCCGGCGTTCGTTCTCGAGCGTTTCGCCAAGTGCGACCGCAATCGCGCGATGTGCCTCGCCCCACGTCAGAACAAGCTCATCTTCGATTTGCAGATGCGACCAGAGATAGCGCCGGATGCTCTCCCACACTTCCATCGCCCGCGCACTAGTTTGATTGTCGTTCGGATCCGCAGCGAGCCTGGTAGCCACCAGAGCCAATTGCATGATCTGCTCGTCCAGTTTCAGGTGCTCGCGTGCCAAACACGAAACGAGACTATTGATCATCGGAACTTCGAGATCAGGCAGCGCTGTAAAGCAGTCGGTTTTTTTTCCGTTCGCGACCTCTATGGCTTTCATCTGTCATGCTCCGCTTACAAACCTCTAGCAATAGCGATGCCTAATGCGGCCTGGCTTGAGATCGCCGGTAGTGCCACGACCCTGGCTCACTCTAAATGATCTCTTGCCGCGAATAGCGGCGAGCGGTTTGCTCTTGAAAATCACCGAACTCTCAAGAGCGGTTGCCGAAGTCACGCGGCGTGACAGCCGAGCGAGAGCCTTTTGTTCTGGCAGGAACCTCTAGCTGAGAGAGCCGCCCCGCCAGAAACCTCAATTCTCTGACCGTTCACCCAGCCATTCTCGTGCGAGAGAAGCGCAGCGATCGTCGGTCCAACGTCATCAGGTACTCCCGCACGACCCAGTGCGGTCATTTCGGCAACCTGTCTGTTGACTTCGGGATTGTCCCGCACCATGCCACCGCTAAAATCAGTCTGAATCGCGCCCGGCGCGACCACCATTTGCGGTGATCGCACGCGGTCCGAGTTCCTTGGCCAGGTAGCGGGTCAGAACCTCGACGGCTCCTTTTGCGGCTGCGTATGCAGAACTCCCTGGAAAAGAGAAGCGTGTCAGGCCCGATGAAATATTCACGAGGCGTCCGCCGTCATTCATCACGGGCAGCAATTTCTGGGTCAGGAAGTAGACGCCTTTGAAATGGACGTTGACCACCTCATCGAACTGGGCCTCCGTCATTTGCTCAAAGCCGACCTGCAGGGAATTGCCTGCATTGTGTTCACAAGGTAGTCAAAGCGCTCCCTTCTCCAGGTCCCCAGCATCTTGCGCACATCGGCCACGAATCCGTCGAATGAATGCGTATCACCGAGGTCGAGGCGGAATGCGGCGGCTTTCCTTCCGATAGCTTCGATTTCGGCGATGAGAGACTCAGCTTCTCGCCGATTCGAGTGGTAGGTAAAGATGATGTCGGCGCCGCGCCGAGAGAGATTGATGGCAGTGTTGCGGCCGATACCACGGCTACCACCGGTGATGATGGCGGTCTTGTCCGTCAGGGTCTTCTTACCTCCGTGACTCTCCGGGTTAAGCCGGTGTCGAAAGCATTATCGGACTAGGATGAATGCGAGATTCGCAAGTCCGAGCACGACCAGGATTGCGATCGATGTTAGTGGTCTGTTGGTAACGGTGTAGGCGATCCCGCAGCATAAGCACGCGGAAGCGGCGATTAGGTTAATTGCGCGGTATTTCATCGCTCCTCCTCTTAGTGCGCCACCGCCGGCTTGCCTGGCTCGGGTCGGGCCAGCCAGAACACCATCGGTATAGCGCACAAGGCGAGAACCGCCAGGACCCAGAACGTGTCGATATACGCGAACGTCTGCGCCTGTGCCTGGAGACCCGCATAGATGCGGCCGTACGCCTGATGGATCGCATCGGGCGTACTGAGCCCTGCCGGTCCCAGCCGGCCCGCGAGGTTCTGAATTGCCGCCTGCATTCGTGGATTGTAAGAGGTTACGCTCTGCGCGAGTTGCGCCTGATGGAATTGCGCACGTTCGGTCACCATCGCACCGGTCAGCGAGATTCCTGCGCTCGCGCCGATATTGCGCATCAGATTCATCAGTCCCGATACTTGATTGTTCTGCTCCGGCTTCATTCCGACATAGGCGACGGTGTTGATGGGCACGAATAGAAAGGCCAGCGCGATCGATTGATACGTCCGGAGCATCATCGCGTTCCACCAACTGATCTGGAGATCAATCCCGGTCATGTGAAAGAGGGACGCGGATAAAACCAGGAAGCCAAACGCGACTATCCACCGAGCGTCCACGCGCATGATCAGAAATCCCACCAGCGGCATAAACGCCATGATCAGCAGAGCGCCCGGGGAAAGAGCCGTTCCCGCCAGTTCGGCGGTGTAACCCATCAGCAACTGGACGAATTCCGGCAGCAGGACCGTAGTGGCGTAAAGCATAAAGCCGAGCGCGAACATGAGCATGGCGGAAACCGCAAAGTTGCGATTCGTGAAGAGGCGCAGATTGACAATCGGATGTTTCTGATAGAGTTCCCAGATGACCCCGATCACAAATGCCGCCGCTGCTATCGAGGCGAACGCGACGATAAAATGCGATTGAAACCAGTTGTCCTCTTCCCCCTTGTCCAGAACTACCTGCAGAGGGCCGAAGGTCAACGCGAGCAGTGCCAGCCCGATGAAATCGATCCGCATTCGCTGGCGGCGAGCAAGCTGCCGCTCACGCACCAGATGTGGCGGATCCTGAATCATCCGGTGGGTCAGAAGCAGCGAGAGGATTCCCACGGGGATGTTGATGAAGAAAATCCAACGCCAGTTGTAGTTGTCGGTAATCCATCCACCGAGCGTTGGGCCTAGTGCAGGCGCCGCCACGATTGCCATTCCATAGACCGCGAACGCCATCCCGCGCTGCTCAGGCGCAAAAGTGTCCGCAAGAATACTCTGCTCGCTCGGTTGCAGACCGCCGCCACCTGCACCCTGCAACACCCGAAAAAGGATCAGAATTCCGAGACTCGGTGCGAGGCCGCAGAGGAATGAGCTCAGCGTGAACAGCGCCACGCAGGTCATGTAGAAGCGCTTGCGTCCGATCCTGGTCGAAAGCCACGCGCTCATCGGCAGGACGATAGCGTTGGAGACCAGGTAAGAAGTCAACACCCAGGTGCTTTCGTCCACGCTGGCCGACAATGATCCGGCAATGTGCGGCAGCGCTACGTTGGCGATGCTGGTGTCGAGGACTTCCATGAACGTCGCCAGGGTCACGGTCATTGCGATTGCCCATGGGTTGAGGTGCGGTCTTTGAAAATCAGTTACCGGCGCAAGGGTCGCGCTCCTTCGCTCGCCCCCATTAGGAGCTGGGCGCCTCGCGGGTACTCGATGCGCCCCCTCGCGATCGCCAGGACCAGGAGGGCCGGCGTCGTTGTTCGCTAGCGCAGCCATACCTTTGGTTCCACTGACATGCCGGGACGCAACTGAGTCAGATCCTGTCCGCGATCAAAGGCGATCCGGACCGGGAGACGCTGCACAATTTTGACGTAGTTGCCGGTCGCGTTTTCTGGCGGAAGCAAATCGTAAAGCGACCCCGTCGCGCCGGGCATGTTATCGATGTGTCCCTCGAAGTCACGTCCGAGCGCATCAAGATGAATCGTGACTGCCTGACCTGGACGCATCCGGGCGAGTTGCGTTTCCTTGAAATTCGCGGTTACCCAGAGCTGCTCCTGGGTCAGCGCCATCAGGCTCTGCCCGGGCTGTATACGTTGACCGAGTTGGGCACTGCGATTGCCGATGACTCCATCCGCCGGTGCGATGATGCGCGTGTAACTCAGGTTGAGCTCGGCCTGATCGAGCGCGGCTTGCGCCGCCTGGACCTGTGCCTCGCGAGAAGCGATGGTGCGCAGGGCGCTCGCCGCCCCAGCCTCGTCCGTGTTCACGGTTGCGGCTTGAGCCCGGGCCGTCGCATCGTACTGATCAAACTCAGACTGGGAAACGACCTTCAACTTGATGAGCTGGGTGTAGCGCTGAGCGTTGCGTTGCGCGAGGTAGTTCTGCGCCTCCGCCTGTCGGACGGTGGCGATAGCCGCGACATACTGCTGGCGAGCCGAATTAACATCGGCTTGCGCCTGGACGAGTTGCGCGCGGGCTTGCTCAACCGCGACCTGGTAGTCACGCGGATCCAGTTGAACTAGCAGCTGTCCCGCTTTGACGGATTGGTTGTTGTCGACATAGACCGCGCTGATGGTTCCGTTAATCCTCGAGCTGACGGGATCCAGGTACCCATCCACTTGCGCATCATCGGTGTCTTGGTACGACTGAACATACTTCCAAAGCTGAAATCCGCCGACGCTCAGAATCGCCGCGACAAGTGCTGCGAGAATAATGCGGGACGTACTCCACCGGCGCAGCCGCTCAGCAAGGGCTGAACGGTTGGGCTGATCGATGTCCACCTGTTCGCTCAGCAGCCCTTCGGGCGAATCCTCGTGGTCCGGGTGCTGAGTTGGTCGGAATGCCTGCAGCCGCTCAAGTTGGAGCCTGAGGGCTCGGATATCCTCGTGGAGAGCATCTTTCACCTCGAGAGCGGTGGATTCTCCCTCACTTGCTTCGTGCGAACTCTGGACCGGCTCTATCTCGCTGTTGCGTTCAAATTCGTTCATGTCCATGGCTGGGCTCCGGTCCCCCCGCTCGTGTCGCGGTGCTATCCGCCTCCAAACTGCGGAGCAGCAAGGCGAGCAGTTTGCTGAATTGCTTGATCTGCTCGGGCTTAAGAGCTTTTGCGAAGACATCCTCGTCGTCGTGCGCCAGCTTGGTGAACAGCCGGTGGCTCAGGTCAACGCCCTTTTCAGTGAGCTGAATCACGACGCTGCGACGATCGTCCTGCGAGGCCACTCGCTGCACCAATCCCCGGGCTTCGAGACGGTCGAGAATTCCGGTGATGCCGCCCTTGGTGATCAGGGTTGCCTCGGCAATCTCTGAGCACGTGAGGGCCATGCCTTTAGCTCGTGCAATTGCGGCGAGCACATCGACTTCTGAGACGTTCATGCCGAGCGCATGGTAAGGGCGGTCAGGGTTATTGGTGAAGAGAAATGCCGATCGGATCAGCGCTCTCGTGGCTACCACCGAAGCTTGATTGTCGATACGCGCAAAAAGCGCAACCAGTTGTTCACGGTCGATGGCTTTAGAACCTTGGGGCATGGCGTTCTCCCTCGTAAGCGATAGTCATGCCATAAATAATTTAGTTGTTAACTAAATTCAAGTGACCAAACCGCCTGCGTTTCGCGAAATTCCTCGCATTCTGCGAGGAGAATCCCGGATGCAGGATTAAGCCGGGACAATCGTACCTAGGTTGGCCCCCGCACTAAGCGAGCACCCGCCCCGCCACGACAGGTGGCCGAGGCGTAACCCGGGGACCAATTTTGTCTCGACCTGGATTCCCCTTAGCTCATGGGTAGAAACGCGGCGGTGCGCGAATGGTGAGACGACCAACCCGATCCGTGAAGCGAACCGCGACAGACGCGAGGGTCAGAATCCTAGCTCCGTAAAACGCGCCCAGATATGCCAAAACGCGCCCGGGGCAGCTACGGCAAATCCCGGGCCCGTGTTTTCACGTGTGTGTGAGGTCGAAGTTCACGCCCTCCATTGCGAACCGAGGAGGAGCATCACCCATGATGTGGCTGGTTCGTATCGCTCTAAAAAGGCCGATTTCGGTCGTGGTCATGGCGTTGTTGATGCTGGTGCTGGGGAGCCTGTCATTCGCACTGATGAACGTCGACATTTTCCCTGCCATCAACATCCCGGTCGTGATGGTCATCTGGACCTACCCCGGTTTGTCGCCGATAGATGTGGAACGGCGCATGGTCATCATCAGCGAACGCGCCTATTCGACTACCGTCAACGGTATCGAACATATCGAGTCCGAGTCGATGCTGAGTGTCGGTCTGCTCAAGGTATACTTTCAGCCCGACGCCGATATCGCCGGCGCCATCGCGCAAATCAACGCCGTCTCCGAGACCATCCTTTCCCAGCTTCCGCGCGGCACCGAGCCGCCGCAAATCATTTCTTACAACGCCTCGAACGTTCCGGTCGCGCAGCTCAATGTCACCAGCGACACAAAGTCCGGCCAGCAGTTGTTCGACTACGCATTCAATTTCCTGCGTCTACAGCTTTTTACGATTCCAGGATTTTCGTCGCCGGCCCCCCTCGGCGGCGTGCAGCGCGCGGTGATGGTGAATATCGATCCGACGCAGCTCTACGCCAACAACGTGTCCCCAAACGATATCGGCAATTCGCTAGCCACTTCCAACGTGATCATCCCTGCAGGCACCGCTCGGATCGGCCACTACGAATACCACGTCGACATCAACATGAGCCCGAGCTCGATGAGCGGGTTCAACCGGTTGCCGATCAAAATCGTCAACGGAGCGCCGGTCCTGCTCGGAGACGTCGCTCATGTAACCGATACTCATCAACCGCAAACCAACATCGTGCGTGTGGATGGCAATCCGGCCACCTACCTCATGGTCATCAAGCATGCCGCGGCCTCGACCCTCGCGGTCGTCGATGCGGTTAAGGCGAGGCTCCCATTTATCCGCGCAACCGCGCCCAAGGGGATCAAGGTCGCCTTGACCTTCGATCAATCGAAGTTCGTTCGTGCCGCGCTGTTTGAGGTAATCCGCGAGGCGACAATGGCCGCCTTCCTGGTCGCGCTGATGGTTCTGGTCTTTACCGGGTCGGGCCGCAGCATGGCGATTGTGATCACCTCGATTCCGCTCTCCATCCTCACCGCGATCGTCGTGCTCAAACTGTTCGGCCAGACAATCAACACGATGACGCTCGGCGGTATCGCGCTTGCGGTCGGGATGCTGGTCGATGACGCGACCGTGGAGGTCGAGAACATCCACCGCAACCACGCGATGAACAAACCCTTGCTGGTGGCGATCCTGGACGGAGCGCACCAGATCGCTACGCCCACCCTGGTCGGCACGCTTTCGATCTGTATCGTGTTTTTCCCCGTCGTCTTGCTGACCGGTGTCGCGCGATTCCTGTTTACTCCCCTGGCGCTAGCGGTGGTGTTCTCGATGCTGACGTCATACCTGCTCTCGCGGACGCTGGTGCCCACCATGGCCTCCTACCTGCTGCCCGAGCGGCACGAGGAGCCGGATGCAGACACACGCCTCGGGCGGCTGTTGATCCAATTCGAGGCAGGCGTCGAGCGGATACGCGAATGGTATGTTAGGGCCCTTCAGTCGTTCGTCGAGCATCGCGCAATCGCTCTGGGCGCGGTGGCTTGTGCGATCGTCGCTACCATCCCGCTCATATATGTCGTCGGTGAGGACTTCTTTCCCACTGTCGATGCCGGAATGATGCGCATGCACGTGCGGGCGCCGACAGGGACGCGCCTAGAACGCAGCGAGCAAATCGTACAGGCGATTGAAACTTCGATTCGCAAGGTCATCCCGGCCAATGAACTCGAAAGCATCAGCGACAACATCGGCATCCCGCTTTACTACGACCTCGGCTTCTACCAGACCGACAGTGTAGCCGCGCAGGACACCGACATCCTGATTCAGCTGCAGCCCAGGCACCATCCAACTCAGGAATACCAGGACAAGATTCGCGCGATGCTCGCGCACGATTATCCCGGAGTGGTGGGATATTTCCAGGCCGCCGATATCGTGAGCCAGGTTCTCAACTTCGGCTTGCCGGCGATGATCGACGTGCAGGTCTCCGGCAACGATCTGAATTCGGACTACGCCTACGCGGCCCGCCTGCAGCGCAAGCTGAACAGGATTCCGGGTCTGGTGGACATACGCATCGCCGAGCCGCTCGATTATCCGGCCCTCAGGGTAGACGTCGATCGCACCAAGGCATTGGAGGTCGGGGTAACGGAGCAGCAGGCTGCGTCGAGCGCGCTCTCCACGCTGTATGGCGCCAGCCTGCTCCAACCCAACTTCTGGCTCGATCCCAAAAATGGCGTGCAATACAACGTCATCGCCCAGTCGCCCTACCACCTGATGAATTCGGTAGACGCGATTGAGAACATTCCTCTCACCCAGGGACAGGTAAATAACCCGACCGGCTCAACCCAGCTTCTCTCGAACGTCGCCTCAGTTCAGCACAGCGTCGATCCGGCGGTGGTCGATCACTATTCGGTGCAGCGCGTCATCGACGTCGATTGTGCCGTATCGGGACGCGACCTCGGCAGTGCAACCCGCGCGGTGGAACGTGCGATCGGCTCCTTGGGTCGGCTTCCTGCCGGCACCCTGATCAACGTTCGCGGCCAGAGCCAGGCGATGCGCGATTCCTTCCGCACCCTGGGCGGAGGCATCGTCCTGGCGATCGTGCTCGTGTATCTACTGATGGCCGCGAATTTCCAGTCGTGGCTTGAGCCCTTCATCATCACCACGGCGATTCCCGGAGCGCTTGCGGGCGTCCTCTGGATGCTGGTGATCACGGGAACCACCATCAACGTCGAGTCCTTGATGGGCGCGATCATGGCGGTGGGCGTCGGAGTTGCCAACGGCAACCTGCTTATCACCTTTGCCAACGAGTTGCGCGAGGAAGGCAAGAGCCCGTTAGAAAGCGCGATTGAGGCGGGACGAATCCGGTTTCGCCCGATCATCATGACCGCGCTTGCGATGGTTCTCGGCATGCTGCCGATGGCGCTGGCGCTAGGCTCGGGATCCGAACAAAACGCACCCCTCGGCCGTGCCGTCATCGGAGGCCTGATCGTCGCTACGCTCATGACCCTCTTCGTGGTGCCGGCGATCTATTCGATCTTCAGCCTTTCGCTCATCACCAAGCGTGAGCGTGACCATCGTGTCGATTCGATTACCTTTCCGGGCGTCTAGAAAGAGAGGTCTTTCAAAATGACAACAACAAATCCAAGGCCGATCAAAACCCGGAGCAGCCGATTGCGCTTCATTCTGGGTTCAACCGTCAGTGTTTTGCTGGTGTCGCTGGTTTCGGGCGGAATCGTCCTCGCCTACCAGATGCGCTTGCAATCGCAGAGCATTGAGCTGACCGACAAAATGAATCGCGGCCCGCGCGTGCTGGTGGAGGCAATCAACCAGGCCGGCAGTGCGGGTACCTACGAAGTCCCAGTGACGATTCGCGGCTTCATCGAGACCCCCGTCTACGCGAAGGTCGCCGGATACCTCAAGAAACTCATGGTCGATAAGGGGGACCGCGTCCACAAGGGCGAAGTGATCGCTATCATCGAATCCCCTGAGACCGATAAGCAGGTTGCCGACGCGAAGGCCTCCTACCAGTACCAGGATGTGACCGACCGCCGCGATCAGTACCTGCTCAACAACGGTGTGATCTCGCAGCAGATGGCCGACGACCAACACGCCCAGATGCTCGAAGCCAAAGCCTTCTACCAACAGGAAGTGGCGATGCAATCGTACGAGGCGGTTACCTCGCAGTTCGACGGAGTCGTAACCGCCCGTTATGTCGATCCGGGAGCGTTGATACCGCAATCAACCAGTCCGTCGACCATTTCCAGTAACACGCCGATCGTCTGGCTGGCGACTCTCCAGCCGCTTCGCGTTTTTGCCTACGTGCCCCAGACGCTGGCGCCTCTCATTCACGACGGAGACCGCGCTTCGGTCACCGTCGAGGAGTACCCGGAAGAGCAGTTCGACGGCACGGTAACCCGGCATCCGCAAGCACTCGACCCGGCTTCGCGCACGATGCTGGTCGAGGTCGACCTGCCGAATCGCGATCTCAAGTTGATGCCCGGCATGTACGGGAAGGTGAAGCTTTCCGCCGCGGGTGGCGCGGGCGGACTCGTCGCGCCCGACGACGCGCTGATCTTCCGCGACGACAAGGTCTATCTGCCGGTGGTGCGCAGCAATCAGCTTCATCTCGAGGAAGTGCGGCTCGGACATGATGACGGGATCAGTGTCGCGGTCTCCGGGGACCTCCACGATGGCGACCTGGTGGCGATGAATGTTGGTCAAGCCGCGCTTGACGGCGAGAGCGTCCAGCCGGTGCGAATGGCAGGAAAGTGACAATGCAACGTACTCACGCATTTCACGCAGGTGTGAAGGTTTCTCTCACGCCTTCCGAGCATGAACGAACGAGTAAACAGGTTGTTGATTGGAGTGTTCTTTATTCTGTCGGCGACGATCGCCGTGGACCTTATCCGGTCGTTCATGGGCTTGGCGCAGTAAATGCCGGTCCAACCTGGTGGCAAAGGAGGCGCCTTAAGATGGAATTCGCAAAAATCGCCGGAACCGATTTGTCGGTCTCTCGAATTGGACTGGGCACCTGGTCTATCGGCGGATGGATGTGGGGTGGTTCGGACGACGATGAGGCCGTTCGCACCATACGGTCCGCTTTGGATCACGGTATCAACCTGATCGATACCGCTCCGGTCTATGGCTTCGGCCATGCCGAAGAACTGGTCGGCCGCGCCATACAGGAGAGCGGGGCACGCGATCGCGTGGTGCTGGCGACCAAGGTCGGCCTGGATTGGCGCGCTGGTCAGCCGTTTCGGGACTCGCGCCGATTGCGCATTGTGGCCGAGGTCGAGGCCTCGTTGCGCCGGTTGCGCACCGATCGCATCGACATCTACCAGGTGCATTGGCCTGATCCCGCAACCCCGATTGCGGAGACCGCGGAGGCGATGCTCAAGCTTTTGGAGCAGGGCAAGATTCGTGCGATCGGAGTGAGCAACTTCTCGCGCGAACAGATGCACGAATTTCGCCAGGTCGCTCGTATCCACATCGCGCAACCCCCCTTCAACCTTTTCGAGCGGGAGAGCGAGAAAGTCGTCCTTCCCTATTGCGCCTGGCACGGCATCTCGGCGTTCGCATACGGACCAATTTGCCGCGGCTTGCTAAGCGGGCGAATGAAGCCTGACACACGTTTTGCGGATGACGACCTGCGCAGTACCGATCCCAAGTTCCAGGGCGCGCGCTATCGACAGTACCTGTCCGCGGTTGAGCGCCTGGATCGCTTCGCCCGCGACAACTTCGGCAAGCGCGTCATCCATCTCGCGCTCCGCTGGGTGCTCGATCAGCTCGGCGTCACCGCGGCGTTGTGGGGCGCGCGCCGGCCCGATCAGTTGGAACCAATCGACCAGGTCATGGGATGGTCGATCCAAAATGGTGCACTCGCCCAAATCGACCGCATCCTGCGCGAAACTATATCGGACCCGGGCGGTGCGGAATTCATGGCGCCGCCGTCGCGAAGCGCGCGCTTCGTGGGCGAGCAGAAAGAGACCGCTATCGCAGCCGGGGCGATGCAGTGAGATATGAAGATCAAGGGTCAGACACCGAACCAGCAATGCAGGAGGAGTAAAATGTACAAGACCAAAAATGACATCCCCGAGAAGACTCGCGGCACGCTAGTCGAGCTCCTCAATGCGCGCCTGGCGGACAGCGTGGATCTGATGCATCAGGCGAAAGAGGCGCACTGGAACGTGAAAGGTCCCTCTTTCATCGCGCTGCACAAGCTGTTCGATGAAATCGTAGACTCGGCGGAGGAGTACATGGACCTGATCGCCGAGCGCGTCGTGCAACTGGGCGGCGCTGCGGAAGGCACGGTTCAGGTCGCGGCTCAGCGCACGACTCTGACACCATACCCAGTAGCCATCTCCGCTCAACGAGGTCACGTTGAAGCTCTCTCTTCCGCACTCGCCGCGTACGGCAAGAGCGCACGCACGGCAATCGATGAGAGCGACGAACTCGGCGACAAGGATACGGCCGACATCTTCACCGAGATCTCGCGAGGCATCGACAAGTACCTGTGGTTCGTCGAAGCGCACCTGGGTTGAGGGCTCAAGCGTGCAAGTGTTAGGGGCCGGCGTCTCAAGCTCATCGTAGCTCTCCTCCCGCTACGGAGTGCCGCAGGGGCGCCGGCGCCTCTCTGTCCAAATTAGGCCGATTGGTCGAGTAACTTGCGCGTCAACTCGACATGGCGGGGCATCCCGATACGCGTGTAGGTGACGAGGGCTTCGCCGAGCAATTGCCGCGCCCTCTCGCGATCGCCGTTCGCCGCGCGATCGATCAGCATCATCGCGTGGAATCGCCGCACTTCAGCTTCCTCGAGGTGATGCGGTAGTTCGAGCGCTTGTTTCCGGGCGGCCAGGAAATGCTGCTCTGCGCGCTTCCAGTCTCCGGCTGCGCCCGCGGCAATTCCCGCGACCGTCTCCGGAAAACGGATTTCCAACGCCGTGCACTTTACACCGGACTCGAGCAGCTCACGAACCAGCGGGTAGAGTTCCGCGGTTCGGCCGCGTTCTCCGATCATCGCCAAACCTTCGATCGTTCCTATCAGGAGTAACCATGCGCCGATTGTGTTTGCCGTCCTTGGTATTGGAAGACGCGGCCGGGTCTCGTCTGCCAATTCCACAGCCCGGTCCCGTTCACCTGAATAACCCGCAAGTCGGAGCAGCATGGAAGGGCCGAACCCCGCGAAGGCCCTGTGCACTTCACAGTTGCACGCTTCCTCTGCCAGCGATCGCGCGGTGTCCCAGTTTCCCGCCAGGAATTCGACCAGGCTCACCTGCGCCAGCGACTGGGCGATAAACAACGACAGCGATGCGGCGCGATTCAATGCGAGATCATCACGGATTCTCCGGCCGAGCATCGCCAAATCAGGGAAGCGGCCGAATTCTGCCCACGCCCGGATCGAAATACAGAATGTCAAGGCGGCAAGTTGTCCTACGCTTCTCGCCAGCGGCTCCAGTTCAATCGCAATCTTCAGCGCCTGGTCCGGTTTGCCCATCTGGTAGAGCGCGCGCATCTCGATTGAGAGCGCGAGCGCGTGCGTCCAGGGCGAGCTCTGAGCATTGCTCATTTCCACGCTTCTGCGGGAATCCTCCAGCGCTGGTCCGAGTTGAAGAAAGTTGCTACTGCAGACGGACCGATAGGCCAGGACCCTTGCTAGAAAGGGCGATGCTGCCGGCGACGCAACTACCTCGTCAAAGGCCCGTCGCGCGGGCTCGATTGCACCGCGCGCTGCTTGGATGTACCCAAGCGCGGCCAGCAGGCGATAGCGATAGGCATCTTCATCCTTGCTGCGCAGATGGTTGAGACCGCGTTCGGCGATCTCTGCCGCTGCATCGAAGCGACCTGTCCATGCAAGGCTCTCCACCATTTCGAAGACGATTCTGCCGACCGATCTCAGGTCGCCCGACCCCAGGTACAGTCCTATAGCTTCCTGAAGATGGGAGGTCGCCGCATTCCAGTCTCCGAGGCCCCGTTCTGCCCCCGCCAGATCGGCCAGGGTTCGTGCATGCATGACCGGATCGGGCGACTGATATTGAAGCGCCTTGACCAGAGTAAGCCGCGCGTCCTCCAGCGCACCTGCTCTAAGCAGGATCTGCCCGGTGACAGATAGGTAGGACATAGCCTTCCCCGCATCTATATAGGGACCGCTCTTGACCAGGTGGTAGGCAATCTCCGCGGCATGCTCCTCGATACGCGCGGCGAACACCTTTTCCATCGCCAGCGCGATCTTCAGATGCAAACGCTGCTGGCGCGGCAGCGATATTCCGGCCAACAAGGTCTGTCGTACGAGCTCGTGGGAAAAAGCAAACGGGGCTTCGGGTCCCTGCGAACTCGAGGTTATGAAACCTGTATGCTCCGCTTCCTCCAGCCCGTCGAAGAGCGCGTCCGGATCCATCCGATCCAGCACCGCCTCGAGCAGGACGAAATTGAAACTTCGGCCGATCACCGACGCCGCGGAAAGGACTTCTCGCGCATCTTCGCTTAGGCGGTCGAGCCTGCGACCCAAGACAAGGCGGATGTTTTCCGGCACGGTCAGATCGTCGCTGCCGAAGCTCTCGCGAAAATCTCCTGCCTCGCCGTAGATCTTTCCCTCTTCGACCAGGTGACGGAACACTTCCTCGACGAAGAAGGGATTTCCCTGGGTTTCTTCAAAGATCAGCGTGACCAAGTGGTCTGGTGGATGTCGGCCGCTGAGACTGACCAGCATCTCCCTCACGCTCTCCCTGTGGAGGCCTGCGAGTTTGATCGGATCGACTCCAAGCCGGATCAACTCCTCCAGCGTCCGATTCAGTGGACGGGTCGCATCGAGGCCCTCGTCGCGATAGTTGGCTACGACCAGGACTGGTACATGCTCGACACGCCGGGCGAGAAAGCCCAGCATCGCCAGCGTCGATTCATCGGCCCAGTGAATGTCGTCCAAGAGCAGCAACAGGGGCTGGTTGCGCGAGCTTCGCGCGATGAAATCGAACAAGCCTTGAAACAGATGACGCCGTTGCTGTTGGGTCGGAAGTTCAGCCGGGGTCGGAAGATCAGGGAACACTCGCCGCAATGCGGGCGCGATCTGCGCAAGTTCAGCTGCATCGTCCGCCGCCACGCTGCGAAACTGCTCCACGCTTGAAGCCTGGGCCAATGCCCCCTCGATGACCTCCACGAAAGGCATCAGGGGGTGTGGTTCGTCGCGCTCGTAGCACCGGCCGTTCAGGCACGCGAAACCACGACTCGACGCTTGCGCAAGAAATTCCAGCGAAAGCCTCGTTTTCCCGACTCCCGGCCCCCCGCCCACAAGCACGAATGAACCGTGACCGAGGAGTGCACTTTCCGCCGCGTTCCAGAGTCGCGACAGTTCCGCTTCCCGCCCCACAATTTCTGTCCGGTTCCTCGCTGACGCCGCTGCGATCGGCGGGCGGAGGGAGTCCAGACTCCGGACACCCGAGACGGCAAGGTGGGCGATTGCGGGATCCGGGTTGCTCGCACGATGCTGCGTGCTGGATGCGCCGAACTCCCAGACAAGTGGTATGGCAGGATCCGGATAGTAGGCACAAAAGATGCCTGTGCTGATACGGCGCAAGAGAACGGCGCCTAATTCGTGGTGATTCTCTTCGATCCGATCCAGCGCCGATTTGATTGCGTGAGTTACGCTCTGGCGAGCGCGTTCAGAGGCAGAAGCCGCCTTACGGTTGCGGCCCCCAAGACCGACCGCACGCGAGAGCTCGGCAGTGAGCGCCTCGATTTCCGACTCGGCCTGCTCGGCTCGCGCCACATTTCCGAGACTCTTGGCCTCCTTGAGCTCGTCGCGGAGTTCCTCCAGGCGGCGTCGGTACTGCGCCTTTGCTTGATCATCGAGCATTTCACCCGCATCGCCTAGGTCTCCCGTGTGAAGTCCGGCGGCTGCGAGTGCGTCTTCCCCGCGAGGGAGCGAGGAGCCTGGTCGAACCGAAGTATCATCGGAATCGCCGCCGATCCCGTGAATCAGATCTTGGGCGTGAAACTCCCTGCCCGGAAAACGAAGCAGCTGCGCGAGATACGACAGTCCCTTGCTATGCCTGAGAGTAAAGGAATCGTTCTCGAATCCAACCCGCCAGAAGTCGCCTTCCTTGGAAAAGACTCCGTGACGTTGCACTGCGGTGCCTTCGGGTCCGCGAGTGGAGGCTACCGAGGCGTGGGAGATTTCATCTTTGCTTGCCATCTTGCAGCGAATGCATCGTGGCGAACTCTGCAACTCAATCGCGACCAACAACATCAGGGAGATCTCGAAAAAGCCCCACTCGTAGTCGCGCGGGCCGGCTATGCGAGAATTCTCCGATGATGCCCTGCATGTGTCCAGAAGATGTCGCTGTCTCGGCGCTGCCGTCGACGAAAGACTACTGATTCAATTGAGTTTCCTCCGATCTACATCGAGCGCAGAGATGCGGGAGGCCAGGGTGGTCGGTTTCATACCGAGTAATTCTGCGGCACCACCGGGCCCTGAGACTTTCCCGTTGGTCTGCTTCAAGGCGTTTATGATGGCTTCCCGTTCCTGCCGCTTTAATTCGTCTCGTGTGGGGAGCGAGGCTTTCGTTAGCGGCTTCTCTTGCCCTTCGGTAGGCTTGCTCGTACGCGCAGAGGGGAGATCGAAGGTCAGCGGTCCTTCGCTCCACAGAATGATGGCGCGCTCTATCGTGTTCTGAAGCTCACGCACATTGCCAGGCCAATCATAAGAGGCAAGCTGATCCAGTGCCGTCTTAGTGAGTTGTGGTTCAGGGCGATTCATCCGCCGCGTGCTTTGACGGATGAAATGGGCCGCGAGCCGCCCAATGTCCTTGAGGCGATCTCTTAACGGCGGGACTTCGATGGGAAACACGCTCAAACGATAGAAAAGGTCTCGGCGAAACCGAGCCTCGTCGACTTCCTTCTTCAGGTCCCGATTGGATGCGGCGATGACTCGCACATTAACCTTTCGCGTACGCGTATCGCCCACTCGCTCCAATTCCTGCTCCTGCAACACCCGAAGCAGTTTGGCCTGCATCGCGAGCGGTACTTCACCGATTTCGTCCAGGAACAGCGTGCCCCCATTCGCAAGTTCAAAACGTCCCGGCTTGTCCTTGAGCGCACCGGTGAACGCACCTTTCACGTGCCCGAAGAACTCGCTCTCAAAAAGACCTTCGGGTACCGCGCTGCAGTTCAATTTGACCAGCGGGTGCTCGCTTCTTGCGCTGCGCTCGTGGATGGCACGCGCGACGAGCTCCTTTCCCGTGCCACTCTCTCCTGTGATCAGAACCGTAGCATCGGTTGGTGCAACTAAACCGACCTGCTCCGTGACTTTTTTCAGGCCAGAACTTCCCCCGACGATGTCGCCAAAGTTCTGTTCTGCGCGGATCTCGTCGAGCAGGTAGGTGTTCTGCGCCTCGAGCCGCGCCTTCTCTTGCTCCATCAAGACCCGTTCGGTGATGTCCATGAACATGCTGCGTGTATAGGTGCCGGTCGGCTCCGGCTTGCACCACCATCGGACCCACAATGGTCTGCCATCGTCCCTCCGCCGCAATTCGAGGACCACTCCCTTTTCGTCGGTTCCGCTGGCCAGCAACGGGAGCGCCTCGTGCAGGCGACGTTGAGCCTCTGGCGTATCAGGGAAAAACGAGGTCCCGAGCAAACCCACTATCTCATCGGGCTTGACGCCGAGGATCTCCATCGCCGTGTGATTGGCTCGAAGAATGCGCGTGTCGACAGCCTGATGGACGTAGGCGATGGGGGCTTCCTCAAACAGATCGCGGAATTGTTCCTCGCTAAAAGCCAGTCGTTGGTTCGACTCGCGGAGAGCCGACTCTATTCGCAATCGTTCGACCTCGGCGCGCACGCGCGCCGCGAAGATCCGCATCACGTCAATGCCGCGCGGACCATCAGGCATCGGCTTATCGTCAAAAATCGCGACGTGACCAAAAACGCGGCCCCGCGCATCTAGTACGGGCACCCCGGAATAGCTCTGCGCACCCCAGCGCTGAACCAAACCATCGTTGGGAAAGCGTGCACGCAAATCATCAGAGTAGTGAGCGACTTCTCCGTGGAGCACGCTCTCGCATGGCGTTCCCTTGAGCGGAAGTTCGCCGTTGCTCCCGAAGTGATCACGCTCCCACATGGCAAGTATCTTGAAACGTGTGCCGTCATCGGAAAGCCGGGTGACAAAGGCGTATCCCACCTCCAACGCCTGGGCGAGACTGCGAGCCAGCGATGAGAAGAAACGGTCGCCGATTTCAGCCTCGACCCCCTCGGCGATCGTTCGCTGGACGCGTTCGAGCCGGGCGACGTCCTGCGCGTAAAGCCGCAGTTCCATCTGATTCGTGGCGAGTGCGGCCAAAGCCCTGAGCATCTCTGCCTCGCCCGCTGCCAATTCGCGCGGCTTCTGGTCGAGGACCCACACGGTTCCAAGATTGAAGCCATCGAGGCTGCGCAGCGGAGCAGCCGCATAGAAACGGATGCCGAGATCCAAAACGAACGAGTGACCGAGCGCGCGCTCGTCGTGCGCAGCGTCGTTCAGGTAATAAACCCCTTGCGAGAGCATTGCTGAGGAACATAACCCGGCATCGCGCGCTGTCTGGTCGAAGTCAATGCCGACTCTCGACTTGAACCATACGCGGTCTTCGTCGACCAGGCTCACGCCGGCCATCGGCACGTGGAAGAAATTTGCCGCCATTTCGGCGATGCGATCGAAAGCCGGCTCGGGTGGGGTGTCGAGGATCTGGTACCGTCGGAGCGCACGCAAGCGCTCGGCCTCGTTCTTGAGGGGCTCGATTGTCATGACCTCAAGGCCGACCAGGTGCCCATTTCTGTGGCGGGCACTTGGCCATCATCAACCAGTATCTCTTTCGGCGCTGTGCAGTTGTCCTCCAGATGTTCTTCCTTTGCCTGGCGTCGGGCAAACGCGCATGGCACGAAATATGTTCCTTTGAGGTAGGCCAGCGAACCAAATGGTGATCGGGTGCGAACGCCGCTTATCCTTTTCGACGGGGTCTGCAATCTGTGCAACGGCTGGGTGAGATTCATTATCCGCCGCGATCCGAACGGAATTTTCCACTTCGCCGCCCAGCAGACACCCACCGGCCAGGCCCTAGTCCCGGATTACATGAGAAACACTAGCGATTTGCCCAGCGTGATTTTAATCGACGATAGCGCGATTTACGCGGAGTCTGATGCCGTCCTCGAGATCTTTCGTCGGCTTGCTCCGCCCTGGTCCTGGATCGCCTTCCTACGGATCATTCCGCGGCGAGTTCGTGACGCGTGTTACCACTTCGTCGCACGCCATCGTTACCGATGGTTCGGGCGAACCGAGGTCTGTCCACTCCCATCAGCAGATATCAGGTCGAGGTTCATCGGATGATGCGTCAATCGGGTGAGCCTTCGATCAGCAACGACTAATCGTAATTTTCCGATCTTTCGTAAGCCGGCTCCCGACGTTGTTCGAGGGAATCTTCTCTATTTCCGCCGTTTTGCGAAATCCGCCGACTGGCATGGAACATGTTTCTCTATCCTCTCATGAGTGCGACAGAAGAGGAATCAGTGAACCCCACCACCCAGCAGAGCCGTATCCCGCAAATCGATCCGGAGCGTGCCAGCGAAAAAACCAAGCGATTGCTTGGACGAGTGCGGACGAAACTCGGCCTGATTCCAAATCTGTTTCGCGTCCTCGCGAATGCACCGGTGGCGCTGGAGGGTTATCTCAATTTCAGTGAGGCGCTGGCCGGCGGAGCGCTCGACAACAAAATGCGCGAGCAAATCGCCCTGGCAGTGGCCGAAAGCAATCTCTGTCCGTACTGTCGCAGCGCACACGCGTTTCTGGGTGAGAAGGCCGGGCTTTCCACCGAGGAAATCGCAGACGCGATCCGCGCCAGGGCAGCGGATCGTCGCACCGATGCGGTTCTGAAGCTCGCGCGAATCATCATCGTTCAGCGAGGTGAGGTCAGCGACGCGGAGCTCCAACGCGCCAGGGCTGCGGGTCTGACCGACGGGGAGCTCGTCGAGACGGTCGCCAACATCGCGCTAAACATCTTCACCAACTACATAAACCATGTCGCGCGCACGGCGATCGATTTCCCGGAAGCAAAAGCCTTGGGTGCCGCGGAAGAATCGGAGACGTAACACCTCCGTTCACTCAAGTAACGACTCGAACATGGCTTCCTGTGCCCCAGCAATGATTGTTTCTAAGGAGAATGACCGATGCCCGAGGTTGAAAAGTATGAAAACCTTGTCCTTGGCAGCGGGGCCGCAGGTAAGCTGCTGACCTGGACTCTGGCTGGCGCAGGCCATCGTACTGCCGTGGTCGAACGCGGACCTCTGGGGGGAGCCTGTCCGAACGTCGCCTGCCTGCCCAGCAAAAACATCATTCAGTCCGCGAGAGTTGCTTCCCTCGCCAAACGAGGGGCCGAGTTCGGGCTCAATTTCAATTCGTTGAGCATCGACATGGAGAGCGTCCAGCGGCGCAAACGGTTGATGGTGGAAGGCCTGCAGGAGTTCCACCTCAACCAGACGATGGCCAGCGGAGCTGAGCTGTTCCGCGGCGAAGCGCGCTTTGTCGGTCCTCGCACGGTCGAAGTCGATCTTAGGGACGGCGGCAAGAAAACCATCTCCGGCGACCGGGTGTTTGTCGACGTGGGTACGCACGCCGCCATACCGGCGATTCCCGGGCTGACCGAAGCGAAGCCCATGACCCATGTGGAGGCACTAGATCTCGCTCGGTTGCCAGAACACCTAATTGTGCTGGGGGGCGGATATGTTGGTCTGGAGCTGTCGCAGGCGTTTCGCCGATTCGGCTCACGCGTGACAGTGATCGAAAGAGGTTCTCAGATCGCCAGCCGGGAGGATCCGGATATCGGCAATGCCCTGAAGGATCTGTTCGTCGATGAAGGAATCGAGGTGTTACTGGGGACCAGCGTCGGCCAGGTGGAAGGAAACTCTGGCCGTCGAATTCGGGTCCACATCGAAGATGCCCAGAGCCGACGGGTTATCGACGGGACTGACATTCTTGTCGCCACCGGCCGGACACCAAACACTGAAGGACTCGGCTTGGACAAGTCCGGCGTCCAACTCGATGAGCGCGGCTACGTCAAAGTCAACGAATACTTGCTCACCACCAGCGAGAATGTCTGGGCGATGGGCGAATGCGCAGGCAGTCCGCAGTACACTCACGTCTCCGTCGATGACTTTCAAATCGTTCTGGCCCATCTGAATGGCGGAAACCGCACCAAGGCAAGGCGTCTCATCCCGTTCTGCATGTTCACCGATCCGGAACTCGCGCGGGTCGGGAAAAATGAGTCCGAAGCACGCCGCGACGGCGTCGAGTATCGACTGGCGAAGATGCCGATGGCCGAAATTCTACGTACCAGGACCGTGTCTGAGCCGCGCGGACTGCTGAAGGTGCTGGTCGCGAAGAACAGCGACGAGATTCTCGGCTTTACCGCTTTCGGTATCGAGGCAAGCGAGCTGATGGTCGCGATGCAGACGGCGATGCTCGGTCACCTGCCGTACACGGTTTTGCGCGACGCAATTCTCGCACACCCCACGATTTCGGAAGGGTTGAGTCTTCTATTGGCGAGAGTTCCTAGCCGATGACTCAGGCCGGCAAAAGGAGAAAGTCATGAGCTCCAGCTCAGTAGGAATAGTAAGCGCCCGAACCGCGGTTGAACCGGTTGCTATCGAGGATGTCGGCAGGGAGATAGTCCGCTGGGGTCTGATCGTGGTGCTCGGGTGGATCGGCGCGATGAAGTTCACGGCCTACGAGGCGATGGGCATTCAGCCGTTGGTCGCGCACAGTCCATTCGTCAGCTGGATGTACGATTTCCTCAGCATTCGATCATTCTCGGCGGTGCTCGGATGCATCGAAATCGCGACCGCCGTACTGCTTGGCCTGCGGTATGTCTCCCCCAAGGCATCAGCGGCCGGCAGCCTTCTGGCGATTGGGCTGTTCGCGACCACCCTTTCTTTTCTCTTCACGACTCCCGGCTGGGAACCCACTCTAGGTTTCCCCGCCCTGTCGGCCATGCCCGGACAGTTCCTGCTGAAAGACATCGTGCTGTTCGGCGCAGCAGTATGGTCGTTGGGCGAATCGATCAAAGCGATTCGGGCGTGACAACTGTTATTCGATGAAAGGAGAGACAATGAAATACCTAATCAAGCTGTGCGATCGATTCGGAATCCTGCGGAGTGACCTCGACTATCATCTGGTCCGCGCCTCGATGGTGCTCATATTCGCGCTTTTCGGATATCAGAAATGGTTTGCGTATGAAGCCAAGACGCTAATCCCCTTCATCAGTAATGGACCGCTCATCTTCTGGATGTACCCGGTTTTCGGAATCACGGGTGCTAGCTGGTTCCTGGGCGTTTCGGAATGGCTGTTTGGTGCACTCTTGTTCGCGGGCTACTGGAACAAGACCGCCGGTGTTCTCGGTGCGCTCGGTGGAATCGGTTCGTTTGTATCCACCGTGACGATTATTCCCTTCATGCCTGATGGCTGGAACGCCTCGGCCGGCGGATTCCCGGCAATGCAGGGCAACGTGGCATTCCTGATGAAGGATGTCGTTCTTCTGGCGGTGTCCTTCTATCTGCTGAAGCAAGATTTGCTGAGACTCTCGCTCGCACGAGAGACGAATGCTTCCGTAACAACAACCGAAGTGTCGCTTGGCTCGGAAACCCTGAGGAAAGTCGTGTAGAAGGCCGAGTCCAACACTCCATCGGATTAAACAGTGGAAAGATTCACGCGATGAAAAAACTGGATGGCAAAGTCGCAATAGTAACTGGTGCCTCCAAAGGAATCGGAGCGGCCGCGGCAAAGGCACTCGCCGCTGAAGGCGCTGCAATTGCAGTCAATTACTCCTCGGGAAGAGAGAGTGCTGAACGCGTTGTATCCGAGATCACACGAGAAGGTGGCAAGGCGATCGCGATTCAAGCAGACGTCTCCAAAGCGGCTGACGTAAAGCGGTTGTTCGAATACACTAGGAGAACATTCGGCTGCGTAGATGTTCTTGTTAACAATGCCGGCGTTTTCAAGTTCGAGCCTTTGGAAGCTATTACCGAAGAAGAATTCCACCGCGAGTTTGATACCAACGTCCTGGGACCGATCCTCGCGATCCAGGAGGTGCTGAAACACTTCCCGTCGCGCGGCGGCAGCATCATCAATGTCACATCCATTGCCAGCGAAAATCCCGTCCCCGATTCCTCGCTCTATTCTGCGACCAAGGGGGCTCTCGACACCCTGACCATGGCACTCGCCAAGGAACTCGGCCCACGAAATATCCGGGTCAATTGCGTTGCGCCGGGGCTGGTCGATACCGAAGGCAACCGAGAAAGTGGCTTTGTGGGCAGCGAGGCGGGAAAATTGGGTGCCGCGTCCACGCCGCTGGCTCCTAGATTCGGCAAGCCGGAGGAGATCGCGCCAGTCATCGTTTTTCTGGCCTCAGAGGATGCGGCGTGGCTGACGGGTGAACGAATCAGCGCTTCCGGTGGCTTGCATTGAGGCTTCGCTGAGTGTCGTCGAACACTGAGGAGGAAGGCCAACGCTTCAAAGAGCCGAATTCGCAAGGAAAGAGAAGATTTATGGATAAGGGCAATCGAAAGATACGCTTTGGTCTTTGGTACGACTTCCGCAATCCAACTCAGTGGCGGCAGCCCACCGACCGGCTCTACGCCGAGACCTTGGATCAGATCGCCTGGGGAGAGAACCACGGCTTCGACGACGTTTGGTTGTCGGAGCATCACTTCATTGAGGACGGCTATCTGCCCTCGATTTTGCCACTAGCCGCGGCGGTGGCTGCCCGCACCAAACGGATCCGTATCTCATCCGGAGTCCTGCTTATGCCGTTTCACAATCCGGTGCGGCTTGCCGAGGATATTGCGGTAGTAGATGTCATCTCCGGAGGCCGGTTCGAGCTAGGTGTCGGCGTCGGTTTCAAACATGAGGAGTTCGAAGGCTTCGGCGTGCCCTTCAAGGAACGCGGAGCGCGAACCAACCAGGCGCTCGAAATTATTCGCCGCCTTCTCAACGGACAGAGCGTCACTTTCAAGAGCGAATTCTTCGATTTCAAAAACATCCGGGTAACGCCCGAGCCGATCCAGAAACCTCATCCACCGATCTGGCTTGGCGGCTTCACTCCTCCTGCACTGCGACGCGCCGCTCGCTACGGCGATGGTTTTACGGTGCCAGGTGCGACGCGAGAGGTATACGACCAATATATCGCGGAGTTGAAGAAGCAGAATCGACCCACCGACAGTATTCGGTTCGCCAGCGCTGTCTGGTGCCTAATCGTGTCCAATGATCCGGAAAAAACCTTCGCCGAAGCCGCCGATCACGTAATCTATCAGGCCAACAACTACTCGAAGTGGCTGTCTGCGGCTGGGCTCAGTCCGCTTTCCGAGCATTTGCATGATCACGAACAGCTGCGCAAAAGCGGGCTGCTCCAGGTCGTTGCTCCTGACGCCGCCGTCGAATTGATTCGGACCTTCGCCGAGGCCGTGCCCATCACCCATTTCTATTCATGGACGCTACCTCCTGGGCTGCCGCCGCGATGGGCACAAACGCATCTTGAGCTGTTTGCGTCCAAGGTGATCCCGGCTTTTCGCTAAACCCACCTGCCAAGTGACTGAGCGAAGGTAAGCCCATGTGGATCGTCACGAACGAATCCTGCTCGACGATATAAAAGCAATGAAAGCGCTCTAACTGAATTCTCTGTGCCCTTGGTTTAGCAATTCGTCTAGGTGATGAAACCGCGACATTGTTTTCGATTGTCGGGCCGCCGATGCGGTGGGATGAGGCTTACCCGAAATGGTCTCCCGCACGCCACGCATCGATAGTATGAGGGAGGGCACGCCAATGAAGCGCGGGGAGCCGAAGGAATTACGTCGCGCGTACCTTTAGGCAAGAGCCTGATGATCGCTTTCATCAATCTGCCGCGACGCTCTGCATCCCCTGCTCAAGCGCACGATGCTCGAGCAACGCCTTGAGGATCCGCGGCGGCGACATCGGCAGCTCCTTCATCCGAACGCAGATCGCGTTATAGATGGCATTCGCGGCCGCAGCGGGCGGCGGCACGATCGACACTTCTCCGACCCCGCGAATGCCCAGCGAATGAGCCGGATTCGCGACCTCAACCACCAGGGTTTCGATCATCGGCACATCGAGGCAGGTCGGCATCCTATAATCGAGCAAACCCGTGTTTCGCAGCACGCCGTTGCGGTCGTACACGTATTCCTCGTTGAGTGCCCAGCCAAGGCCTTGCGCAGTTCCGCCCTGCATTTGACCCTCGACGTAGCTCGGATGAATCGCCTTGCCGGCGTCCTGCGCGATGGTGGCGCGGAGCAGGCGTACTTTGCCCGTGTCAGGGTCGACCTCCACATCGACCACCGTGACCGCGAATCCGGGTCCGACATTGCGTGCGTTAACGCTTGCGCGCCCAGCGACCGGACCGCCGGTGCGAGCAAGTTTGCGCGCGAGCTGCGCGACGGACATCGGCTCGATACCTTCGCCATCGGCGCGAAACGTCCCGTCGGCGAATTCAACTTCCTCCGGCTTCTTCTCCCATAAGATGGCTGCGCGTGCTTTCAGCTGCCGCAGCGCATCATGCGCGGCTTCGTAAACCGCCTGTCCGCTTGCGAGCGTGGTGCGGCTGCCGCCGGTCACGTCGGTGTGGCCGATGCTGTCGGTGTCGCCGACCATTGGGCGCACCTGATCGATGCCCAGGCCGAGCACTTCCGCCGCGATCATCGCCATCGAAGCGCGTGAACCGCCGACATCGACGGATCCCGTAATGACGCTCGCGGTGCCGTCTGCATGGATGTTTACGACCGCTGACGATTGCATGCCTGCGTTGAACCAGAAGCCCGCTGCAACGCCGCGCCCGCGACTTGGACCGCCCAGTGGCGCGCGATAGTGTTCGCTGTTCTTGATCGCATTCAGCGTTTCGATGAAGCCGACCTTCTTGTATGGCGGACCGGCGGTTTGCGCGCTGCCTTCCTTGACTGCGTTCATCAGGCGGAACTCGATACGATCAATGCCGCATCGCTCGGCGAGCTCATCAATGATGGTTTCGGTCGCGAAGGCTGCGTTGCTGGCGCCCGGCGCGCGATAGGCCGCGGTCTTTGGACGATTGACGATGACGTCGTACGCATCGATGACAAAATTTGGAATCTCATAGGAGCCGATCATCGTCATTGCGCCCGCGCCGACCGGCGAACCAGGAAACGCGCCCGCCTCGTAGGCCATCCAGATTTCCGCGGCGACCAGCTCGCCGTCGCGCGTCGCGCCCATTTTGCATTTGATTTTGGAGCCCGAGGTCGGGCCCGTCGCGCGCAATACCTCACCGCGCGTCATCACCATCTTCACCGGTCGTCCGGTCTTCTTTGAAAGCAGCACCGCGAGCGGCTCCAGGTAGACCGTCAGCTTGCCGCCGAAGCCGCCGCCGATTTCGGCAGGTACGACGCGAATGCTGCCCTCGGGCATTCGAACGATCTGGGCGGTGAGTGATCGCACGGCGAACGTTCCTTGCGTGGAGCAATAGATCGTCGCGTGACCGTCGGCCCCGTAGATGCCCACTGCGTTATGCGGCTCAATGTAGCCCTGATGGACCATCGCGGTGTTGAACTCGCGCTCGACTACGAAATCGGCGGCGGTGAACCCGTCCGCGAGCGTTCCGCGCGTGAAACGCAAATGGTTCGCGACATTGGTTTCCTTCGCGGGCCCGTCTTCCTTGTTGCGGAGCTCGGGCAGGATGATTGGCGCGTCCGTAGCCATCGCGTCCTCGACGTTCATCGCCGGGGAAAGAACCTCGTAATCGACCTTGATCAGCTTCAGCGCCTGCTCGGCGACGTGCGTATTGATCGCCGCAACCGCGGCGACCGCATGGCCGTCATACAGCACCTTGTCGTGTGCGAGGATGTTCATCGAGAGATATCTGGTATTGACCGCGCCTTCGCCAAGGTCCTGTGTTTTGTCGCTCGCAACGGGAAGATCGGCGCTGGTAATCACGGCGAACACGCCGGGCAGGGCGCGTGCCGCATCGCAGTCTATCGATTTGATTCGTGCGTGAGCATGTGGCGAGCGCAGCACCTTGCCATGCAACATGCCTGGGAACGCGTAGTCGGCGCCGTACTTGGCGCGCCCGGTAACCTTATCGACGCCATCGTGGCGAATTGGGCGAGTGCCGATTACGCGAAAGGAACGGGTCTCGTTGGAAGGCATATTTTGGGGTAGCAGACTTATCTGACGCTATGCAACTATACGGGCATTCCGCCCGTATAATGGCACCCGTTCCCCCAAGATAAAGAGGAGCAAACCATATGGCGACTGCGCAGACTGTATCCGAAGCAACCGCATCGAAAACCGCGATTCCCGAGTTCATCAAGGATTCGCCCAAGAAACTGCTGATCGGCGGCAAATGGGTTCCCGCCAAATCCGCCAAAACCTTCGAAAGCATCAATCCCGCGACCGAGGCTGTCCTGTGCCACGTCGCCGAGGGCGACAAGGCCGACGTTGATGAGGCGGTGAAAGCCGCGCGCAAGGCGCTCGAGGGCAAGTGGTCCGCAGTGAGCCCGCACGAGCGCGGCCGGATGCTACTCAAGATTGCGGACCTCATCGACAAGTATGCCGACGAGCTGGCGATGCTGGAGAGCCTCGATAACGGTAAGCCGGTGGTGCAGGCCAAAAACATCGACGTGCGCGGCGCCGCGGCACAGTTCCGCTACTTCGCGGGATGGCCGACCAAGATTTACGGCGAGACCAATCCCTCCGATCCTTCGATGTTCAATTATACGCTGCGCGAGCCGATGGGAGTGTGCGGCCTCATCGTGCCGTGGAATTTTCCACTCTTGATGGCAGTGCAGAAGGTCGCGCCCGCACTCGCATGCGGCAACACGATGGTGCTCAAGCCGGCAGAACAGACTCCGCTCACTGCGCTGCGGCTCGGCGAGATTCTCCTCGAAGCGGGCATTCCCGAGGGCGTGGTCAACGTGGTCACTGGGTTCGGTCCCGGAGCGGGCAGCTCGATCGCGGAGCATCCCGATATCGACAAGGTCAGCTTCACCGGCTCGACCGAAGTCGGAAAGCTGATCCTGCAGGCGTCGGCAGGAAATCTGAAGCGAGTATCGCTCGAGCTGGGCGGCAAATCGCCGAACATCGTGCTGCCCGACGCGGATATGGACGCGGCCGTGCGCACTGCGGTCAACGGCGTGTTCTTCAATTCGGGCCAGGTGTGCGTTGCCGGCACGCGCATCTTCGTGCACAAGGATCAGTATGACGGATTTGTCGACAAACTTACCAAGGCGTCGGCCGCGATGACGGTCGGCGATCCGCTGAGCCCGGATACACGGTTGGGACCGCTGGTTTCCAGGGAGCAATTCGACCACGTCAACAACTACCTGAACATCGGCAAGAAGGAAGGCGCGCGCATCACCATCGGCGGCGAAAGCGTCAGCGGCAAAGGCTACTTCATCAAGCCCACTGTGTTCGCTGACGTCGATAACAGGATGAAAATCGCACGCGAGGAGATCTTCGGCCCGGTCGCCGCGGCGATTCCATTTAAGGACGAGAACGACGCGATTTTCCAGGGCAACGACACCACCTACGGTCTTGCAGCTGCCGTATGGACGCGCGACATTTCACGGGCGCATCGCGTGGCGCGCGCGCTCAAGGCCGGCACGGTGTGGGTCAACAACTACGGCGCGAGCGACGTCGCGATGCCGTTCGGCGGCTACAAGCAGTCGGGCTTCGGGCGCGAGGGCGGCCGCCACGTCATCGACCTCTTCACCCAAATCAAATCGGTTTACGTAAAACTTTAGGCATCGGGAGGCACGCACATGGCAGCAGCAGTCCCATCGATCGAAAGAGCAGCAGCGGGAATCAAATCGAATGCGGTATTGGATTTTCTTCGCAAACCGAAACAACTACTCATCAATGGCAAATGGGTGGCGGCGAAGTCCGGCAAGACCTTCGAAACCATCAATCCTGCCAATGAGGAAGTGCTCGCGCTTGCGGCCGAAGGCGACAAGGCCGACGTCGATGAGGCGGTGAAGGCCGCGCGCAAGGCGCTCGACGGCAAGTGGTCGACTATCAGCCCGCATCAGCGTGCGCAGTATCTTCTCAGGATAGCGGATCTCGTCGAGAAGCACGCAGACGAGCTCGGAACGCTTGAAAGCCTCAATAACGGAATGCCGATTTCGCTCGCCAAAGGGATGGCGAGCGGCGCCGCCGACACCTTCCGCTATTACGCCGGATGGGCGACAAAGATCTACGGCGAGACCAATCCGTCCGATCCCTCGATGTTCAACTACACGCTGCGCGAGCCGGTCGGCGTGTGTGGCCAGATCATTCCGTGGAACGGGCCGATTGCGATGTTCGCGTGGAAAATCGCACCCGCACTCGCTTGTGGCAACGTATCGATCATCAAGCCGGCGGAGCAGACCCCGCTCACCGCACTGAGACTCGGCGAGTTGCTGCTCGAAGCAGGCATACCGGAGGGCGTGGTTAACATCATCACCGGGTTCGGCGAGACCGCGGGCGCCTCAATCGCGGAGCATCCGGACATCGACAAGGTCGCGTTCACCGGCTCAACCGAGGTTGGCAAGCTGATTCTTAAAGCCTCGGCGGGAAATCTGAAGCGGGTGTCACTCGAGCTCGGCGGCAAATCCCCCAACATCATTTTCGCCGACGCCAACATGGAGCAATGTGTCCCGACCTCGCTGTTCGGCTTCACGATGCTGTCCGGCCAGGTGTGTTGTGCGGGAACCCGGGTGTTCGTGCAGCGCGACTTCCACGATGAATTCGTGGACAAGTTGACCAAGCAGGCGGCGCAGGCCAAAGCTGGTGATCCGCTGGATCCGAAGACCATGATCGGACCGCTAGTGTCGAAGGAGCAATTCGAACGGGTTAAAGGCTACCTCGAGATCGGCAAGAAGGAAGGCGCAGAGCCGAAGCTGGGTGGCGATGCGCGCGGCGGCAAGGGCTACTTCGTCGATCCGACCATCTTCACGAATGTAAAAAATGATATGCGCATTGCACGCGAGGAAATCTTCGGCCCGGTCGCGTCGGTGATCCCATTCAAGGACGAGAACGATGCGGTGTTGCAGGGCAACGATACGACTTACGGGCTTGCGGCGGCAGTTTGGACCAACGACGTATCTCGAGCACATAAGGTCGCGCGTGCGCTAAAGGCCGGCACGGTGTGGGTGAACTGCTACAACAACATCGATCCGATCTCGCCGTTCGGCGGCTACAAGCAATCGGGCATCGGACGTGAGCTCGGCAAGCATTCCATCGAGCTGTACACACAGATCAAGTCGGTGTATGTGAAGCTGTAAAGCCAGTTCTGCGCACAGGAGAGCTCACTATGGCAGCAGCAGTTCCATCGATCGAAAGAGCCGCGGCGGGAGTCAAAACGAATGCGGTACTAGATTTCCTCCGTAAACCGAAACAACTGCTCATCAATGGCAAATGGGTGGCGGCGAAATCCGGCAAGACCTTCGAGACTATCAATCCGGCCAACGAAGAGGTGCTCGCGCTGCTCGCAGAGGGCGACAAGGCCGACGTTGATGAGGCGGTGAAGGCCGCGCGCAAGGCGCTCGATGGCAAGTGGGGTTCGATGGGCCCGCACGAACGCGCGCGCTATCTGCTCAAAATCGCGGAGCTGATCGACTCGCATGCAGACGAGCTCGCTGAACTCGAAACTCTGGATAACGGCAAGGGCGTGACGTTCTCGCGCGGCTTCGACGTCCCGGCCGCAGCGGAAACGTTCCGCTATTACGCGGGATGGTGCACCAAGATCTACGGCGAGACCAATCCGTCGGATCCTTCGATGTTCAACTACACGCTGCGCGAGCCGGTCGGCGTGTGCGGGCAGATCATCCCGTGGAATTTTCCCCTACTGATGGCGGCGTGGAAGCTTGGCCCTGCGCTATGCTGCGGAAACACTGTTGTGCTCAAGCCCGCCGAGCAAACCCCGCTCACCGCGCTGCGGCTGGGCGAGTTGATCCTCGAAGCCGGGCTCGCCGAAGGCGTGGTCAATATCATCACTGGATTCGGTCCTGGTGCGGGCAGTTCGATCGCCGAGCATCCCGATGTTGATAAGGTCGCATTCACAGGCTCGACCGAGGTCGGCAAGATCATCCTCAAGGCCTCTGCTGGCAACCTCAAGCGCGTGTCGCTGGAGCTCGGCGGCAAGTCGCCCAACATCATCTTCCCCGACGCCGACATGAAGGAGGCCGTTCCGACTTCGATGATGGGGGTGTTCTTCAACTCCGGCCAGGTCTGCTGCGCCGGCACCCGCATCTTCGTGCAGAAGGACATGTATGACGACGTCGTCGATCAGCTCACCACCTTCAGCAAAGGGATGTCGTACGGTGACCCCCTCGATCCGAAAACCGTGATGGGACCGGTCGTATCGAAAGAGCAGTTTGATCGCGTGAAGAGCTACCTCGACGTCGGCAAGAAAGAAGGCGCGAAGGTAACTGCGGGTGGTGAACCAGGCACCGGCAAAGGCTACTTCGTGAAGCCGACGGTGTTTGCTGATGTGAACAACAATATGAAGATTGCGCGCGAGGAAATCTTCGGCCCGGTTGCGACCGCGATTCCGTTCAAGGATGAAAGCGACGCGATCCTTCAGGGTAACGACACCGAATACGGCCTCGCGGCGGCGGTGTGGACGCGCGATATCGGCCGCGCGCATAAGGTCGCGCGCGCGTTGAAGGCGGGCACCGTGTGGGTCAATTGCTACAACCAGATCGATGCGATCTCGCCGTTCGGCGGCTACAAGCAGTCGGGCTTCGGACGAGAGCTGGGCAGGCATGCGCTGGAACTCTACTCGCAGGTCAAGTCGGTTTACGTGAAGCTCTAAGTAAGCGCTCTCGAGATGCAGGCGGTCTCCATTGGGCCGCCTGCATTTTTTAAAGGGAATTTTCGGTGAGCATTCGATCAGACCGAAGCCGCGAGGTCCTCGCGCTCTCGCGAAATCCACGCCGGATGCCCCCGAACTGGACGCCGCCCGACCCCGCGTGGGCCGCGAGCTTCGATGCGCAAGTGCATCCGGTCGTGATGGGCTACTTCGGGACGCAGCTTCCCAAGGGCGATACCGGGCCGCATCCGCATCGCGTGTGCGATTTCTTCGAAGGCGACGATGCACCATCGAATTTTGAAAGCGCAAGCTATATCGATCGTGTCGGGCGGCGCAATCTGATCTCGGTGGCATACTGGACCGATACCGCGCGCTACGAGCGATGGAACCATGCTCGGTTTGCATCATGGTGGAGCGACGTGGCTCGAGTGCGCGAGGATGTCGGGCATTTTCGCGAGATCCTCGTGGTTCCATGCGAGCGCTTCGAGACGATTTTCTCCTTTGACTACAAGATCGGAGTGGCAAAGGTCGGTGGACCAGCAGTCGGTCCCATCCGTGAGCATGGCTACTGGGGAAGCATGCGCGATCGCCTCGCGGTATCTGCCGACGACGACCTCATCAGCTCGTATGGCGAAACGCTACCGCGCCTCGGCACATCGGAGACGTCTGGCCGCCGCCTGCGCGTTCAGGCGCCGCAAAATCTCGCGGTCATCCGCTCGGGACAAGACTGGACCGAATGCACGGGCGCGCAGCTCAATTTTTATAGTGAATCGGTCGCGCCGAGGCTGCGCGACGCGATGCATTCACTGCGCGACTCCCCGAATGAAACCGGATGCTGTGAGATGCGCTTCGCTCAGCACCTAGGTCGCGAAGGCGCGCCGCGCACGAAGACCTTTGGCCTCGGCTACTTCCTGAGCCTCGTGCAGCTGGAACACTGGGCGGCGACTGATCCCAAGCATCTGGCCATACTCACGCACTTCATGAAAATGGCGGGTGAATATCGCTCAGCGCTGAAACTCAAGCTCTGGCACGAGGTTTCGGTGCTGCCCGCGGTCGGCCAGACTTTCGAATACCTCAACTGCCATCCAGAGACCGGGCTGCTACCCTATTTTCCTAGCATTGAAGTTTGATTTCTTCCGGAGGAAACGTGGCTGACAAAATCGTCAAGACCGAGGCTGAATGGCGAAGGCAACTAACGCCGAGTCAATATGCCGTGACCCGCGAAAAGGCAACCGAACGCCCTTTCAGCGGCGAATACGAGCACACCACCACACCCGGTTCCTATCGGTGCGTCTGCTGCGGCGAGATCCTGTTCGAATCGGATACCAAGTTCGACGCCGGGTGCGGCTGGCCGAGCTTCTACCAACCGGCCGCTCAGGAGCGCATCATCGAGGCACGCGACAGCAGCCACGGGATGATTCGGACCGAGATCATGTGCGCCAAATGCGAAGCGCATCTGGGCCACGTCTTCGAGGATGGACCCAAACCGACGGGGCTCCGCTACTGCATCAATTCGGCCTCGCTAAAATTCGATTCCAAAAAGTAGGAGGTCACGTCAAGATTTCGCTTTCCACTCTGGATCGCACCATTTTTTCCGCGACTCTCATATACGCTATCGTCGTCGCCGACCACTAACTGGGAATTCGAGCGATTTCGACAATGCGCTGAC